>JBGPVQ010000025.1:0-13690 GCA_041491785.1 Gemmatimonadota bacterium
TGCCTCCAGGGCCGAGTGACTCGCTTGCCCCGGCGAGCGCCGGGCAGGGAGAGGATGCCGCCCGATTTCCGGTCCGTCAAGGAACTGGTCCGGGAACGCCTCGGTTCAATGGCCCTGGAATTCGATCAGGGTGAACACCCCGAGACCTTCGGCTTCGAGCCGCCGGCGGCCGCCGAGGTCGGGGAGGTCGATCACAAAACAGGCCTCGACCGGGTCACCGCCGACCTGCCGGATGAGCCGCAGCGCGGCCACGGCGGTCCCGCCGGTGGCGATGAGATCGTCCACCAGGAGCACCCGCTCTCCGGGCGCGATGGCGTCGGCGTGCACCTCGACCCGGTCGGCGCCGTACTCCAGCTCGTAGTCGTAGCCGATGGTGACGCCGGGAAGCTTGCCGCGTTTCCGGATTGGCACGAAGCCGGCGCCGAGGGCGTGCGCGATCGCTCCGCCCAGGATGAACCCGCGCGCCTCGATGGCGGCCACCTTGTCGACCCGGCGGTCGGCGTAGCGCGCCGTGAAGGCTCCGATGGTGCGGCCGAGGCCGTCGGCGTCGCCGATCAGGGTGGTGATGTCCCGGAAGAGTATGCCGGGCTTGGGATAGTCGGGGATGGTCCGGACCAGGTCGCGGAGCTCGATCACAGGACCCGTCCCGCGACGGCGCTCAGCCGCGCGGCGGCGGCGGGGTCGCGGGCCTCCGGGGCGGTCATGATCGCGCCGTCCAGCGCGCGGTCGCAGCCCCGCGGGCAGGGCACCGGCCGGTCCCGGAGCCGCGGTGCCGCGCGCCGCACCAGCTCGCGGGACGCCACCAGGTTCTTCCCCATGACGGCCACCACCTGGTCCACCGTCACGTGGCCGTGCTCCGGATGCCAGCAATCGAAGTCGGTGACCATCGCGACCGTGGCGTAGCAGAGCTCCGCCTCGCGCGCGAGCTTGGCCTCGGGCATGTTGGTCATCCCGATCACCGAGCAGCCCCACTGCCGGTAAAGCTCGGACTCCGCGCGAGTCGAGAACTGCGGCCCCTCCATCACCAGATAGGTCCCGCCCCGCACGCAGGGCGCACCCGCCTCGCGGGCCGCCGCCTCGGCGACATCCCCCAGGCGGGCACAGACCGGATGCGCCATGGAGACGTGCGCCACCATGCCGGCGCCGAAAAAACTCTTCGGGCGCGCGAAGGTCCGATCGATGAATTGATCCACGACCACGAAGGTGCCCGGGGGGAGATCCTCCCGGAGCGAGCCCACCGCGGAAAGCGCCAGCACGTCGGTGACGCCGGCGCGCTTCAGGGCGTCGATGTTCGCGCGGAAATTGATTTCGCCGGGGGGGATCCGGTGGCCCCGACCGTGGCGGGGAAGAAACGCCAGGCGGGCCCCCTCGAGCTCCCCGAGCAGGAGATCGTCGGAGGGCTTTCCAAAGGGGCCCACGAATTTTTCCCAGCGGGGATGCTCGAGCCAGGCGATGTCGTAGATCCCGCTCCCGCCGATGATTCCGAGCATTGGTCGAAACTATCGCAGCCCCGCCCGGGCCGCCATCTTTCTCCCGATGGAGATTCCGGAGCCGGGCCCCAACGTGCCGCGACGGGGCGGCGCACTCCGCGCCGCCATCGGGCGCGGCATCCTCCGCCTGGTGGGGTGGCACATCGCCAGCGCCCCGCCCGACCTCTCCAGATTCGTGGTCATCGCCGCCCCGCACTCGTCGAACTGGGATTTCGTCATCGGAATCGCGCTGGTGTTCGCGCTCCGCCTCGACGTGCATTTCATCGGGAAGGCGGAGCTGTTCCGCGGGCCGCTCGGCCCGCTGATGCGCTGGCTGGGTGGTGTTCCCGTGGACCGCAATCACCCCGAGGGAATGGTCGAAGAGGCGGCGGCGATGTTCGCGGCGGGCGCCCCATTCATGCTCGCCGTAGCCCCCGAGGGAACCCGGAAGCCGGTGGAGCGCTGGAAGAGCGGGTTCTACCGGATCGCGCTCCAGGCCGGAGTGCCCATCGTCGCCGGGTACTTCGACAACGCGCGAAAGCGGGTCGGATTCGGAATCACCCTGATCCCCACCGGCGATGCGGAGCGCGACATCGCCGAGCTTCGCGCCTTCTACCGGCCGATTCCCCGGCGCGACGCCACGACCGCCACCGTTTAGCCCGGGACGACGTGTCCCGCCCGTGCCAGCCGGGCGCGGGCCCACTCCATCACCTGGGGGGTGGCCCCGCGCTCCTCGGGATGGTGGACCCGCCACCGGGCGACGTGCACCTCGTGATCAGCGTGGGTCAATTTTCCCTGCGCAATGGCACCCGGATCGCCGATGCCGGGCGCCCGGTCGAGGGGGACGTCGTAGTCGCAGGAAGCGCCCTCGGAGGAGAGAGCGGCGCCGCAGAGCCGGCAGATCGGCATGCGGAAACCTACTCATCCCGCGCGGTGCCAAGGAGTCGATCGGCGTAACCCGACCAGCTAACTGTCACAATGACAATCGATTGCGCAGATGCTAGCCGCCGAGTGCCTCCCGGGCGTACTGATGCCTTAAGCCGGGGTGCCGCTGAGCGAGGTAGTACCCCATTGCCGCCAGCGAGAGGGTGTTGGCGGCGAGGACCGACCACCAGGGAAAGAGGTAGCTGGTTCCCGCGAACAGCATGTAGGTCACGCCGAAGAAGAACAGCTCGAACACCACCGCCACCGCCATCAACGCGAAGCGGGCCAGCGCGGCGTACATCGCCAGGTGCACCAGCTGAGTGACGAGGATTCCAAACAGCACGAAGACGCCGAGGTGGAGCAGCGTGTACGCCACCACGGGACCGGTCTCGGCCGGGCTGACGGTTGGAGCGGTGATCCCGTAGAGGATGACCTGGCCCAGGACGCTCGGCGTGGACAGTGGACGGCCTTGAACCAGATCGGTGACCAGGAACCACCCGGCGACGGCCGCCGCTCCGAGCACCCCGGTGATCAGCCCTTCGCGCAAGACGTCATGATGGTGTCGGGGCACTGCGGACCTCCTCTCGAGATTGCTCTACCGTGCGTTTCGAAGCTCGAACGCACCAGAGATGAGACGCCCGAGCGGTCCCCCCGGACCACCGCTCAGCGCTCGACGGGAAGCCCCGCCTCCTCCCACGCCCCAAAGCCCCCGGTGACGTTGGAGACCGCCTTCCGGCCCCGGGCGCGCAGCAGACTGGTCGCGATCGCCGATCGGCCGCCCCCCTGGCAATGCACCGCAACGGGCCGATCCACCGGCACCTCGCCCAGCCGGTCGGGGAGCTCCGCGAGCGGAATGAGCGTGGCGCCAGGAACGTGACCGGCTTCCCATTCGGAGCGCCCCCGCACGTCGAGCACGACCAAGCCGTCGCGCCGAGCGGCGAGATCGGCAACGGTGAGCTGCTCGGTCCGTCCGAGCGGTTTCCCTTCAGCGCGCCAGAGCTCCAGCGCTTCGGGACCGAAGTACCCTTCCACCCGGTCGATCCCGATCGTGGACAGGCTGCGCACCACCCCGTCGAGCACTCCCGCCGGAGTGGCGTCCACCAGCAGATGGAGGCCCTGATCGTAGGGCAGCAGCGATCCGGCCCAGGTCGGAAAGCTGCGGTTGAACGGAATGCTGAGCGTTCCGGGAATGTGCCCCGAGGCGAACTCCGCGGCGGGACGGGTGTCGACCACGACAGCCCCGGAGGCGAGGAGGCCCGGCAGCCGGTGTTCGCCGAGGCGCTCGGGCAGCGGCAGGGAACCGAGTACCGGTGGGCCGTCGCGGTTGATGCGCTTCATCTCGGCGAAATACCGGGGCGGCTCCGGCTGCCCGCTGAGCACCTGACGGATGAACTCGGTTTCGTTCTCGATTGCCAGGGCCCAGTTGAACCGGCGCTCGTACCCCACGGTGGACTGGGGGACGGCGCTCATGCCCTTGCCGCAGGCGCTTCCCGCCCCATGGCCGGGCCAAAGCTGCAGGTGATCGGGGAGCGTCTTGAACCAGGTGAGGCTCCGGAAGAGGGCCTTGGCACCGATCACGGCGGTTCCCTGGAGATGCGCCGCCTTCTCGAGGAGGTCAGGCCGCCCGACGTCGCCGACGAAGACGAAATCACCGGTGACGATCCCCATCGGCTCCCGGGCGCCGGCGGTATCGGTCACCAGGAAACTCAGGTGCTCGGGCGTGTGTCCGGGAGTGTGGACCGCGAGGAGCTCGACGTTGCCGACCCGGAAGGCGTCTCGGTCGCGGAGCAGCACCACGCCGGGCTCGGCGCCGAACCGGTACTGCCACTCGGGGGGACCACAGGCGGAGAGGTACATCGTGGCCCCGGTCCTCGCGGCCAGCTCCCGCGATCCGGAGACGAAGTCGGCGTGGATGTGGGTTTCCGTCACGGCGGCGATGCGGAGCCCCTCGGCCTCCGCCGCAGCGATGTACCGGTCCACGATGCGGTTGGGATCGACGACCACCGCGGTGCCCGAGGCGGGGCAGCCGATCAAGTAGCTCGCCTGGGCCAGCTGGTCGTCGTACAGGCGGATGAACAGCATCGGCGGGTGCTCCGAAACTCAGCGCCCGCGCAGCAGCACGAGAGCGCCCATGACGAGGAGAAAGAAGGCGAACCCCTTACGGAGCGCCTCCTGCGAAACAAACCGCACCAGCCGGCTCCCGAGCAGCACGCCGACCAGGGCGATGCCCGAGAACAGCGCGGTGGCGCGCCAGTCCAGGGGGACGCTGCCCAGGTACCTGGCGTAGCCGGCGATGCAACTTAACAAAATGAGGACCAGGGATGTCCCCACCGCTTCCTTCATCGGGAGGCCACCGAGCAGCACGAGCGCGGGCACGTAGAGGAAGCCTCCCCCCACTCCAACGAACCCGGTGAGCAGGCCCACCCCGGCGCCGATCAGGGTGACGAACGGGAGGGGGTGCCTTGCGGCCTCGCGGCGGGCGAGGAGCGCCCGGCCGAAGTACATGGCCGGCGCCGCGATCATCATCACCACGGCAAAGATGGTAAGCTGCAGCGCCGCCTCCACCGAGAGCCCGAGTTGGGCCCCCAGCAGCGCGCCGACGATGGCCGGCGGCCCGAAGGCGAACGCTGCCCGCCAGTTCACCGTGCTGCCGCGCCAATGGGCCATCGCGCCGAACCCGCTGGTGAGCCCCACCACCACCAGGCTCATCGGAACCGCGGTCTTGACGCCATACCCGAGCACGAAATGCAGGACCGGAACGGTGAGAATCGAGCCGCCGCCGCCCAACAGGCCGAGCGAGACGCCGATGAGCAGGGCGAGGGCGTAACCGAGCGGGATCACGGCGCCGCGGGCGCGGCGCTGGGCGGGGCGGTCTGGTCCAGCACCTCGGCCAGGGTGCGCATGTCGAATGGCTTCTGGACCAGTGGGCGTTTGAGACGCGCAACGAACTCCGACACATCGGCGGAGGCGGTGTCGCCGGAGATGATCACCAGTTTCTCCATGCTTGCCGGCGCGACCGCCGCCAGGCGATCGTGGATGTCGATGCCGCTCACGACCGGCATCTTGAGGTCGGTGATGATAACGTCGAACTGGTCGAGCCGGGAGCGCGCGTCATCGCGATCGATTCCGAGCTTCTCCAGCGCCTCCCTCCCGTCCTTCGCCTCCTCCACCGTCCAGCCCCTGCGCTCGAGGTAGCGGCGGATGGCGACCCGAATCGGGGCCTCGTCATCCACCACCAGGACTCGCCGGGGCCCGGTCGCGGCGAGGGGCGGCGGGGCCGCGGGGCGGGCCGAAAGATCGGCCGGGGGGAGCGCGGGGTGGGGGTCGCGGGATATGGCGCGCCGGTCGAGGAAGGGGAGGGCCACAACGAACCGGGCCCCCCGTCCCCCCAAGTCAGTTCGGTTTTCGGCCCGGAGGGTACCTCCGTGCTGCTCCACGATGCCGTGACTCACCGACAGGCCAAGTCCAGTGCCCTTGCCAAGCTCTTTCGTGGTGAAGAACGGCTCGAAGAGACGGGGGAGCACCTCGGGAGGAATGCCGGGCCCATCATCCTCAACGACCAGGGACACGCGATCGCCCCCGACGCTCCCACGGATCGCCACCGCGCCGCCACTCCCCACGGCGTGGAAGGCGTTATCGAGCAGATTGGTCAGCACCTGCTCCAGGGCGGAGGGATTCGCGTCCAGGGAGGGAAGGTTCTCCCCCACCGAGACTTCGAGCCGGATACCCTGGGTGGCCGCCTGCCGCTCGAACGCCGGCACCACCCGGTCCACCACGTCTCGGGGGGCCACGATCTCGCGATCCTCCCGCTTGGAGCGGGCAAAGGTGAGCAGGTCCTGCACGATGGACCGGCACCGCTGGGATTGCTGCACGATCGTGGTCAGGGCCTCGTTGTCGGCGGGGTTGCGCGCCTGGGAGAGCAGGTCCTGCCCGAAGGCGAGGATCGCGGTCAGGGGATTGTTGAGCTCGTGGGCGACTCCGGACACCATCCGCCCGATGGTCTCGAGCCGGGCCGCCTGGGCCAGCTGCTGCTGCATCCTGGCGCGCTCGGTCTCGAGCCGGACCCGTTGGGTCCGGTCGCGGACAATGAGCACGTACCCCTCAGGCACCGAATCACCGATGGCGCGGAGCGAAAGTTCCATCGGAAACTCCTCGCCGTCGGCGCGGAGGCCGCGGATTTCGTAGCCGGCCGGCGGGGTGGCCGGGAAGCCTCCGGCACGGCCGGCGGCGCGGGACCAAAGATCGTCGGTGCGGACTCCGCCGGCGAAACGGTCGAAGGTCTGGCCGAGCATCTCGGATTCCGAGCAACGCAGGATCTCGGTCGCGGCAGGGTTGCAGTGAACGACTCTCCGCCCGGCGTCGAGCAGCACGATTCCTTCGGATGCCGCGCGGATGATCTGGGACAGACGGGCCTCGGACGCCGCCACGTCGCGGAGCCGTGCCGCCCGGGCGTCCTCGGCTTCGCGGAACACGTCGTCCAGCACTGCCAGGATCATCGCAAACCCGAGCAGGAACTCGAAAAGGACGTCGACGTAGGAGTTGTGAGCGGTCAGCCAGGTGAGCGCCGAATTAATGAAGGTGCCCTTGCCGGTTCCGAGGCCAAGGAATCCCGGGACGTAGAGGATCCAGAGGATCGCCAAGAGGACACAAGCCACGGCGAGCAGCCGGCTCCCGCGGGTGCGCCGCTCGAAGGGCAGGCCGACGAGGAGCCAGGCGCAAAAGAGAAAGGTCGGCACCGCGAATCCCGCCTGCCACGCCATCAACGGATTGAGCTCGGTGGGGGCGAGCACAAACAGCACCCCTACGCCCAGGACCAGCGCCAACCCCGCCCCAAGCCCAATCCGGCTCGGCGGCGTGCGGGTCACAAAGAGCCAGGTCCCGGCCAGGAGGCAGCAGAGGAACACCAGCTTGGCGCCGGCGTACAGGGCGTAGAGCGCGGCCACGTAGGCGGTTTCGTGGAGCTCGCGCGATGCGGGCGGCAGGAAGGGAAGGAGGTAGTAGCGGACCACCACGGCCGCGACGGCCACCGAGACAGCGGCGTATGACGCGACCCACCAGCTTACCCAGGGCCGGGAACCCAACCCCCGTCGGAGCGCAAGCCCGAGCACGAGGCAGAGGAGGCTCCCCGCGAGCTGGAGCTGAACCCCGATGAACGAAACAAGGGTGCCCGCGTCCTGGTCAGGGGGCATGACTCAAATCTGTCACGCTTCCGGCCGCCGCGCACGGGGGGAGTTACTTCTTGCGGCGGTGGCGAAGAAACCCGAGGCCGGCCAGCCCGATGAGGCCGGTGGCGAGGAGGGCCATGGTCGCGGGCTCAGGTACCACGGTCTCGACATCCTGCTGGGTGGCCGCGCGAGCGATCTCGGGAAGAGCAACCACGAGAAGCGTGGCGGCGGCCACGAACAGCAGCACTCGCTTCATGTCGAACGGCTCCGGACGGCAGGGGTTTGCCGGAATGCAACGCAGGCGCTGTGCCCGCGCTACCGATCCGACCAACGGTCCGCCGGAGGGGGCGTACACAAACGCTTGCCGCCCAAACGATTGTCGATACCGACGTGGCCCCGGTCGGCGGAATGCCCCGAGCGAAACCGCGGCAAGTTGTGGGCGCACGCCCACATGAATGGGGGTACCGCTCGACACGACGATCGCCCGGCCGGCTCAGCTCTCCGGTTCCCGCACGTACAGCTCGCCGCCCAGCGCGCGGAATTCCTCGGCTTTGCGCGCCATTCCCTGCGCCACCAATGCAGCTTCCTGCGCCATGTCCCGCAGGTCCTGGGTAATTCGCATCGAACAGAACTTGGGTCCGCACATCGAGCAGAAGTGGGCCAGCTTGGCGCCCTCGGCGGGAAGCGTTTCGTCGTGGAAGGCGCGCGCCGTGAGCGGATCAAGCGCCAGATTGAATTGATCCTCCCAGCGGAAATCGAACCGGGCCTTGGACATCGCGTCGTCCCACCCGCGGGCGCCGGGGTGGCCCTTCGCCAGATCGGCGGCGTGAGCCGCGATCTTGTAGGCGATGACCCCGGCCTTCACGTCGTCCCGGTTCGGTAGACCGAGGTGCTCCTTCGGCGTGACGTAGCAGAGCATCGCGGTGCCGTACCAGCCGATCATCGCGGCGCCGATGGCGCTGGTGATGTGGTCATAGCCCGGCGCGATGTCGGTGGTGAGCGGTCCCAGGGTATAAAACGGCGCCTCGGCGCACCAGACCAGCTGCTTTTCCATGTTCTCCTTGATGAGATGCATGGGGATGTGGCCCGGCCCCTCGTTCATCACCTGCACAGCGTACTCCCAGGCGATCTGGTTGAGCTCCCCCTGGGTTTCCAGCTCGGCGAACTGGGCCGCGTCGTTGGCGTCGGCAATGCTGCCGGGGCGGAGCCCGTCGCCCAGCGAGAAGGAGACGTCGTACGCCGCCATGATCTCGCAAATCTCGCGGAAGCGGGTGTAGAGGAAGGATTCCTGGTGGTGCGCGAGACACCACTTGGCCATGATCGAGCCGCCGCGAGAGACGATGCCGGTGACGCGGTTGGCGGTCAGCGGCACGTAGCGGAGCAACACACCCGCGTGCACGGTGAAGTAATCGACGCCTTGCTCGGCTTGTTCGATCAGGGTGTCCCGGTAGACCTCCCAGGTCAGCTCCTCGGGCACGCCTCCCACCTTCTCCAGGGCCTGATAGATCGGCACCGTGCCGATGGGCACCGGGGAGTTGCGGAGGATCCACTGCCGGGTCTCGTGGATATTCTTCCCGGTTGAAAGATCCATCACCGTGTCGGCGCCCCAGAGAGTGGCCCAGCGGAGCTTCTCCACCTCGTCGTCGATCGAGCTCTTGACGGCCGAATTGCCGATATTGGCGTTGATCTTCACGTGGAAGCCGCGGCCGATGATCATCGGCTCGAGCTCGGGGTGATTGATGTTGGCTGGAATGATGGCGCGGCCCCGGGCCACCTCGCTGCGCACGAATTCGGCGGGCAGTCGTTCGCGGACGGCCACGAACTCCATTTCCGGGGTGATTTCCCCGCGGCGGGCGTAGGCCATCTGGGTGACGGCGCCGGTGCCGCGGAGGGCGGGGCGCCGGAGCCCGCGAGGGATGAGCACCGCTTCGTCGGCTGCTGCGAAGGTGTCCGGAGCCGGTTCCACCAGGCGCGCCCGAATCCATCCCTCCCGCAGGGGCGGCAAGCCTTCCCGCACGTCGTACCCCTCCGGCCCGCTCGGGTCGTAGACCCGGAGCGGCGGTTCGCCGCCGGAAAGGGAAATCTCCCGCACCGGCACCCGGACGCCGCCTACGCCCTCGACGTAGACCTTCCGCGAATTTGGAAAGCCGCCACGATAGGGGGCGGCGACGACGGGATCGGCTGGCAGCGTGGCGGTCATGCGAGGCTCCGTGAAGAGCGCACGGAGCGCGGGGCCGACGGGATGCTCAAGGCGGGCCGCGCTCCCTACGCCGGTGTGAACCGGATCAGGTTCCAAGGGTTCGTCTCAACCGAACGATTGATCGTTCGGTGCCCCTGGCGGTCCCTGAAGAATAATCGCGGGGAAAGGCGGGTGGAGGCGGGAGGTCGCCCGGAGCTCAGGGCCGGATCGGTGCCCGGGCAGGCCGTCCGGGAAAGACGCCCTCCACCAGCTCACCGGCCCGGACGACCGGCACCCCGTTCACGATCACATGCCGGAAGCCCTCCGAGGGGCGGGCCGGCTCCTGGTAGGTCGCGCGGTCGGTCACCGTCGCCGGATCGAAGACGGCGAGATCGGCGTCGGCGCCGGTCCGGATCCGCCCCTTGTTCCGGAAGGCGGGGGCCCAGCGCTCCAGCCGCTGCGCCGGGAGGAGCGTCATCTTCCGGATTGCTTCCATCAGCGTTAGGGTCTTGCGCTCCCGCACGTAGTAGCCCAGCACGCGGGCATAGGTCCCGGCGGTGCGCGGATGGCCCTTCCCCGCGGTGATCATCCCGTCGGTGGCGATCGCGGTAAGCGGGCTTTCGATCGCGGCGGCCTCCATCTCGGGGGTGTTGAGGTGCAGGATCACCATCCCGCCCTGCTTCCGGAACCGGGCGAAGCTCTCGCGGGTGAGCCGCTCGCCGGTCTCGACCGACTGGAGCCGCCCGTACATGCTGTCGGGCGCGTTCTCGAACTGGTCGAGCAGCGCCGACTGGATCTCCGTCATGCCGGCGGTGTAGGGATACGCCTCGGTGGTGACGTCGAGACCCCGGCGCCGCGCCTCCGCCACGATGCGAAGGGTCTGGGGCGTCATGCCGAGACTCATGCTGTTGAGATGCACGATGTGGAGCGGTGCGCCGGTTACCGCGGCGTCACCGATCACTTCGAGAAAGGCCTCGACGCTGCCGCCGGGCTCGCGGGTCCCGAAGGAGCGGAGGTGCACGAACGCCGGGGCGTGGTACGCCGCGGCAACCCGGAACATCTCGAGGATCTCCCAGCGGGTGGCTGCGGGAGTGTACTGGAGCCCGAAGCCGATGCCGAGCGCACCCCGGCCGAGCCCGGTGCGGAGCCAGTCGGCGAGCGTGTCGATCTGCGCCTGGCTGGCGGGGAGTCTGCCGCCGTCTCCGCTGGGAAGGAGGGCGCCCGGGTCGTGAAACATGCGCATCCGGGAGCGGATGTGGCTCACGCTCGCACCGAAATTCACCAGGGCTTTTCCGGTGTGCTCGGCATACCAGCGGTCCACGTCCTCGGTGCCGACTTCGAGCTCAAGCGCGGTGGTGACGCCGTCGCGCGCGTAGAGCCGGTAGTTCTCGTCGTTCTGGCCGTGGGCGTGCAGGTCGATGAAGCCGGGGGCAACGACGAGGCCCTTCGCATCGAGCACGGTCCGCCCGCCGAGGGGCCGCGCGCTGATCGCCGCGATGTGGCCGCCCCGGATGCCGATCCAGCGAACCCCGTCGAGGCCGGAGGCGGGATCCACCACCCGCCCCGCCGCGACCACCAGGTCATACTGCCCGGCAAGAGGGGCCGCTCCAAGCGGGAGCGCGAGCGAGAGCAACCCGGCCAGCCGGGCGGTTGCGTACCTCATCGGTCCTCCAGTGATGAGGATTCCCCCGCGCTCAGTGAAGGCCGGGCTGGATATGGAATCGGATGACCGCGGGCAGGTCGTCTGCGTCCCGCCCCAGGGCCCAGACCAGGTCACCCCGGGCTTCCACAAGCCTGGTGCGCTGCGGGAACCCGATGCGGCCAAGGAATCGGCCATCGGGTTCGAACACGTCGTACGCTAAAGGGGTGCGAAAGTGCATCACCGGCGCGGCCTTGTCCCGGGAGATGGTCAGGTCGCTCAGCGGAATCCGTTCGGAGGGAACGGCAACCTGTACCCAGATCCGGCCGTCCCGCGCCACGAAGAGCCCGAGTACGGGGGCTTTGACCGAGGGCAGCGCCGGGCCCGACCAGCTCCAGCTCGGATCGGTCCGGCGCATCGAGTAGGTGATCCGTGCATGCTCCTCGTCTCTCTCCTCCGTAGCGATCGGCACCCGCGGTACGTCCCGATGGATCTCCACGGGGCGCTTGCCCGGCGGTGAGAGGATGACGCGGTAGTTCCCCCCGTCGGCGACGACGAAATACCCGGCCGGGTGCCAGCCCCAGTAGTACTGGGAAGCATAGGTGGAGGACATACTGGACCTCGACTGGCCTCCGCCGGACTTGCCCACCGCCACGTATTCCTCGCCCGGCACCTTGAGGTCGGGCGGCACCAGGGAATCCCCCAAGGTGCCGTCGACCTTGAGGCGCACCAACCCCATGCGCCCGAGGATTTCCCCCTCGCGCGGCGGTGTCACCGGACGCCGGAGGAAGAAGGTGCCGGATCGGTCCGTCACCAGCGCGTTGCTGGTGAAGAACCCGGTCGGCGTGCGCCAGCTGGTCCGGTAGGCCCCCGCCGGATCCAGAAACGAGATCCGGGCGTTCTGCGGATCCCAGATGGCAAGCCCGCTATCGCCTATCGCGACCATCCCCCCGTCGCCCTTGTACTCTCCCGGGCCGCCTCCCTGGCGGCCGACGTGGCGGATCAATTTTCCGTTCGGCCCGAACAGAAAAATCGAGTTCGTGGTGCCGTCGTACACCCAGATACGCCCCGAGGGAGCGACCCGGAACTCGTACACCTGGGTGAAGAGCGTGGTGTCGTCGGCGCCGGGGGCGATCCGCATTTCCTCGACCAGGCGATGGGCGGGTGGCGATTGTCCCCCCGCCACGAGCGCAACCAGACCCGGGACCAGCCATCGAGGCGTTGTCATCGTGAGAGCTCCCCGGCGTACCGCCACTGCGCCCGGTATTCCCGGGTGAGCGGCGCCTTGATGAGCAGCGCGCGCACCATCTCCACCGGCATGTTGTTTTCCTGCATGACCGCGTCGTGGAACGCCCGCTCTCCCAGCTTCCCCGACTCTACCAGCTCCCGGTGCAGTGCCCGGAACTGGAGCCCGCCCATCATGTAGGCAATCTGATAGAGCGGAGAATAGCTCCCGTTGAAGGAGCGGCGCACCTCGGCGGTGGCGTTGGCGCGCTCGTGGCCCACCCGGTCCACCAGGAAATCGATCGCCTCCTGGGGCGTCATGGTGCCGAGGTGGAAGCGGAGGGAAAAAATGATGCGGGCAGCGCGGTGCATCCGCCAGAAGAGCATCCCCACCTTATTCTCGGGGGTGCGCGGGAAGCCCAGGTCCCAGAGCAGCATCTCCCAGTAGAGCGACCATCCTTCGGTCCAGAACGGGGTGCCGAACGAATCGCGCCAGGGGCTGTAGCGATCCGCCATGAATCCCTGGAGATGGTGGCCGGGATTGAGCTCGTGAAAGACGGTGGAACGGGAGAAGTGAATGTTGTTCCCCCGCATGCTCATGAGCTTGTCCTCGTCGCTCATCGCGTCGGTCGGGTACGACACGAGAATCAGATCGCCGCCGAGGAAGAAGGGCGACACCTTCTGCTGCTCGGGGGTCATCATCTCGATCCAGTAGTCATCCTTGGCGAGGGGCGGAATGGTGATCAGGTTTCGCGCCTCGATGAACGCCTCCGCCTCGCGGGCCAGGTCGCGGATCAGGTCGGTCTGTTTCCCCGGCTCGACGTGGAGCGCCTTCACCTTCTCGAGGGCCGCCTTCCAGTCGTCGCCCAGCCCCATGGCGCGCGAGGCCTTGAGCATCTCGGCCTCACACCAGCCGAATTCCCGCTCCGCGATCTTGACCAGGTCCTCGGGGCCATAGGGGATCATCTCGTAGGCGAGGTCTTCGACGAGGGCCGCGCGGCCGATCGGGTCGCCGACGATGGGCTCGTCCTCGCCTTCCTTCACGCCCACGATCTTTTCCCGGAGCGCCTTCGCGTACTGCTGCAGCGCA
>JBGPVQ010000026.1:0-13646 GCA_041491785.1 Gemmatimonadota bacterium
CGCCCAGTGCTGGACCCAATGCCCCGACGCCGCGATCCCCGGTCTGGTAAACAGCGTAGAAGAGGTGCTCGGGGCGGCGCTGGACGCCGCCGCCAACGGCAGCCGAATGGAGCGGCTGCGCCCGATCGTGCGGCAGTGGGGACGCGAGGCGCGCCGGCTGATGGATCGAGACGCTACCGCTCCACTTCCCGAGGTCTGGGCCGCCGCCTATCACGCAGTGGTCGAGAAGCTCGGCTGGGACGCGGAGCGGAAAGCGGCGGCCGAGTCGGAATTCTCAGCGGTAGCGGCCCGGCTGCTCGAGTTCCCGGTGGCCCGGACCAGGCCGTTCTACGACGCGGTCGAGGCGCGCGAGAAGGGCTCCGGAGGCCTCCTTTCCATCACGGTCAACCCTGAGGCGTGCAAGGGCTGCAATCTCTGCGTGGCGGTCTGTCCCGACGGCGCGCTGGTGACGGTCAAGCAGGACGAGCCGACCCTGGAACGGTTGCGCCGCAACTGGGCGGTCTGGCAGCGTCTCCCCGACACCGACGACCGCTACGTCAATGTTCCGGATCGTGACGAGGGCATTGGGGTGCTTTCGTCGCTGCTGCTCAAGAAGGCCACCTACCGGGCGATGGTGGGCGGCGACGGCGCCTGCATGGGATGCGGCGAGAAGACCGCCGTGCATCTGATCGTCTCGGCCATTCACGCCTCGATGCAGCCGCGAGTCGCCCGGCATGTCGAGATGCTGGAGGGGCTGATCACCTCGCTCGACCGACAAGCCCGCGAGCTGCTGGCAGCGGGAGCCGACCTCGACGCCGCGGCTGCAGCGACGGGCCCGGTGGCCCTGCCGGTCGACGCCGCCAAGCACGCGCGGATCGGTCTGCTCAACCGGACGCTCCAGGAGCTGCGCGACCTCAAGTGGCGCTACGTCGAAGGCCCGGGCGGCCGGGGCCGGGCTTTCCTCGGCATGGCCAACAGCACCGGCTGCTCCTCGGTCTGGGGCAGCACTTATCCGTACAATCCCTACCCGTTCCCCTGGGTGAATCATCTGTTCCAGGATTCGCCCTCTATCGCGATCGGGCTGTTCGAAGCCCACATGCGCAAGATGGCCGACGGATTCGTGACGGTGCGGCGGGCCGAACTGCTCCGGGGGGCGGCGTATGACGTCGCGATGCATGAGCCGGCGCTCTCCGAACTCGACTGGCAACAGTTCACCGACGACGAGTTCGCTCTGTGCCCGCCGATCGTCGCCATGGGGGGTGACGGCGCGATGCTCGACATCGGCTTGCAGAACTTGTCGCGGCTGATGGCATCAGGGAAGCCGATTCGCGTGGTGGTGCTGGATACCCAGGTCTATTCGAACACCGGCGGGCAGGCCTGCACCTCCGGCTTCACCGGCCAAGTGGCCGACATGTCGGCCTATGGCAAGGCGCAGCACGGCAAGGTGGAGGCGCGCAAGGAATTGGCCCTGATTGCGATGGCGCACCGCGGGGTGTATGTCCATCAGTCGTCGCAGGCGTCGGCGTCGCACCTGATTGGCGGCGTGCTCAAGGGGCTGCACAAGCGGCGTCCCGCTCTCTTCAACATCTACACGCCCTGCCCGGTGGAGCACGGCCTGCCCGACGACTGGGCGCAACACTCGGCCCGCCTGGCGCTGGAGAGCCGCGCCTTCCCCTACCTCACCTACGACCCCGACGGCGGCGCCAGTTTCTCCGATCGCCTGAGTCTCGAGGGGAATCCTTCGCCCGAGGCCGCGTGGCCGACCTACACGCTCAAGTTCGTGGCGGAGGACGGTACGCAGCAGGCGCTCGAGTTACCCCTCACGATCGCCGATTGGGCGGCGACCGAAGCCCGCTTCAAGCAGCACTTCGCCGACGTCCCCAGGGAGCGCTGGGACGACGCCATGATTCCGTTCCACGAGTTCGTCGCGCTCCCGGTCGCCGAGCGGGAGGGCCGGTCTCCCTTCATCCATGCGCTGGGCCGGGAGCGGGGCCTCCGCCGGCTCCGGGTGGCCCCGGAGATCGTCCGGCTGGCCGAGGAGCGGCTGGAGTTCTGGGCGGAGCTGCGACAACTGGCCGGGCTCGAGGTCGCGCCGGCGGTGCGCGACACCGTGGCCACCGAGCTCGAGGCCGAGTTCGCCCGCAGAGCCGCGCAGCTGCGGGCGGAGTACGACGCCCAAGTCGCCGAGCTCAAGGCATCCTATCCCGCGCAGATGGCGCGGCGCCTCGCGCAGGGATTGCTGCGGAGCTCGGGCGGTTCGGCCGCGGTGGCGGAGCTCCTGGCGTCGCTTCCGGCGGCGCCTCCGAGTGGCAATGGCCCGACGGCGCGGTCCGGCACCCCCGCGGCACCCCTGCCGGCGCCGCTACCCCACGCCGCCGTGGCGGCGCCGGAAACTCCCGCTCCGGTGGCGCCGCCAGCATCGGCTCCGGCTGCCGTCGTGGACGAGCCGCTCACGCTGGAGCCGTATATCGACTCGCCGCGCTGCACCACGTGCAACGAGTGCACCAACCTGAATGGCCGGATGTTCGGGTACAACCCGAACAAGCAGGCGTACATCAAGGACCCCACGGCCGGCACCTTTCAACAGCTGGTCCTCGCGGCGGAGCGTTGTCCGGTCTCGATCATCCATCCGGGCACGCCGTTGAATCCCAAGGAGAAGGACCTGGCAAAGTGGGTCAAGCGGGCGGAGAAATTCAACTGACATGACCGGGCACTTCGGGTTCCGGCACGGTGTCCATCCGCCGGAGGAGAAGGGGCTCACCAGCGGCCTCCCGATTCGGCGGATGCCCTACCCGGACGAGCTGGTGCTGCCGCTCCGCCAGCATGCCGGCACCCCCGCCCGCCTGTGTGTGGCAGTGGGCGATCACGTCGAGCGCGGCGACAAGGTCGGCGTGGCGGACGGATTCATGTCCGTCCCGATCCATGCCTCCGCCGCGGGCACTGTGACGGCCGTCGAGTGGTGGCCCCACCCCGACGGCACCATGGCGGAGGCAGTGCGGCTCAGAGTCGACCGCTTTGCGCCCCAGGTCGCGCGCCCGCGCCTGGTCCCCCGCTGGGAGGGGCTTACCCCCGCCGAGGTAGTCAAGGCGGTGCAGGAAGCCGGCGTGGTGGGGTTGGGGGGCGCGGCCTTCCCGACCCACGTCAAGCTGGTGCCGCCTCCCGACACCACCATTCACACGCTCCTCATCAACGGCGCGGAGTGTGAGCCCTATCTCACCTCGGACCACCGCATCATGGTGGAGTACCCCGCCCGGGTGCATTTCGGGATCCGGGTCATGATGCATGCGCTGGGTGTGAGCAAGTGCGTGATCGGCGTGGAGCGGAACAAGCCGGACGCGATCGCGGCGCTGCGAAACGCGTTGCCCGCCTCCCTCAATATCACGATCCTGCCCCTCACGGTGAAGTACCCTCAGGGCGCCGAGAAGATGCTGATCAAGGCGGTCACCGGCGTGGAGGTCCCCTCGGGAAGGCTGCCGGCGACCACCGGGGTCGTGGTGCAGAATGTGGGCTCGGTCGCGGCCATCGCCGAGGTCTTCGAGACCGGGCTCCCGCTGGTGGAGCGCATCGTCACCGTGTCGGGGCACGGCCTCCGCCGGCCGGCCAACCTGATCGTGCCGGTGGGCACCCGGCTCCGCGACCTGCTGGCCTTCTGCGGCGGGGTGACTGCGGAGGCGACCGAGGTGATTATCGGCGGCCCGATGATGGGCCAGGCGCAGGCCAATCTCGACGCGCCGGTCGTCAAAGGCACCACCGGCGTGGTAGTGCTCACCGGAGGCGAAACCCGCGCCGCGCGCACCTATCCCTGCATCCACTGTGGCCGCTGCCTCGACGCCTGCCCCGTCTTCCTGAATCCCTCGCTCCTGGGAGATCTGGCGCGAGTCGGGCGCTACGAGGAGATGGCCGAGGAACATCTGGCCGACTGCATGCTCTGCGGCTCCTGCGCCTACGTCTGCCCGTCGAACATCCCGCTCTCGCAGTTGTTCCAGGCCAGCAAGCTGGCGCTCCGGCGCCGGCCCGCGAGTGTCGCATGAGCGACCCCCGGCTGATCGTCACCGCCTCGCCCCACCTTTCCCAGGGCGACGCCACCCCGCGCATCATGTGGACCGTGGTGGCGACTCTGGTTCCCGTGATCGTCTCCGCCGGCTGGTTCTTCGGGGTAGGCGCCCTGCTGCAGATCGGCGTCGCGACGGTAGCCGCTCTCGCGGCGGAGCGGGCGACCGGGAAGGGAGGCACCCTGGCCGACGGCTCGGCGATGATCACCGGCCTTCTCCTCGGCATGACGCTTCCCGCCGGATTTCCGCTCTGGATGACCGCCCTCGGCGCCGCGTTCGCCATCGTGTTCGGCAAGTCGGTGTGGGGCGGACTCGGCTCGAACGTGTTCAACCCGGCGCTGGTGGGCCGCGCCTTCCTGCAGGCCGCCTTCCCGGTGGCCATTACCACGTGGCCGGGCTTGGGCGGCTCCTTCTGGTCGATCCGGGGGGATCTCTTCGCGCTCCCGTTCACTCACCCGCTTCCCGACGCGGTGACGTCGGCCACACCGCTGGGTCTCCTCAAGTTCGAGGGTCACGGCACGCCGCTGCTCGAGCTGCTCCGGGGAGCGAGGGGCGGCTCGCTCGGAGAGACGGCGGCGCTGGTGATCCTGATCGGGGGGATCTATCTCGGGTTGCGCGGATATCTCAACTGGCGGATCCCCACCGGGATCCTGCTCACCGTCGCGGGCCTGAGCGCCATCCTGCGCGCGGTGGACCCGCACAAGCCCGAGGTCGCCTTCATGCTGTTGAGCGGCGGCCTGATGCTCGGGGCGGTGTACATGGCAACCGACCTGGTGACTTCCCCGGTGACCAACGCGGGGCGCTGGGTATTCGCCGTCGGGATCGGAGTGCTGGTGGTGGTGATCCGGGTCTGGGGCGGGCTTCCCGAAGGCGTGATGTACGCCATCCTCTTCATGAATGCGCTGGTGCCGTTCATCAACCGCGCAACCCAGCCTCGCGTCTTCGGCACCCGCCTGAGGACGGCCCCATGACCGGGCCTCACCACCACGGCCCGCCTGCCCCGGCCGGAGTCCCGAGGACGGCGCCGCCACCCAACGCCGAGCGGCCCGTGGTTCCCTCCTGGAAACTCCTGGCCACTCTCGCCGTGGGCGGAGCGGCCTCCGGACTGCTGGTGGTCTCGGTGTACCGGGTAACTTTGCCGGCCATCCAGCGATATGCGGGCCAGCAAGTCGAGAGCGCGGTGCGCGAGGTCCTCAAGGCGCCCGCGCGCTGGGACACGCTCTACCTGGTGAACGGCGCGCTGGTGGCCACACCACCCGGCGGCGCCGACCGCCAGGAGCTCCCCAAGGCCTACGTGGGAAGAGACGCTGCGGGAAACCGGGTGGGCGTGGCGGTCACCGCCCAGGAGCCGGGATTCCAGGAGGAGATCCTTCTGATGATCGGGTTCGATCCGGCCAGCGGCGTCCTGACCGGCATAAAGGTGCTCGATGAAAAGGAGACCCCCGGTCTGGGGGACAAGATCGAGCGAGACTCCGCCTTCGGGAGCCAGTTCCCCGCGCGGAAGACGCCGCTCCGGGGCGTCAGGGGCTCTCCGGGCGGAGACTTGAGCGCGGTGCAGACCATCACCGGTGCCACCATCTCGTCCCGCGCGGTGATCCGGATTATCAATCACGCGGTGGAGCACTGGCGGCCGCTGCTGGAAGCCTTCGATCGCGGGGTGCGCCGATGACGGCCGCCGCAATGCCCGCGGTTCCGGGCGCACCCCCGCCGGCTACGATGTTCCAGGACATCTGGCGCGGCATCAGCCGGGAGAACCCGGTGGTGGTGCAGATGCTGGGCATGTGCCCGACGATGGCGGTGACGAACCTGGTCGCCAACGGCGTTGCGATGGGCCTGGCCACGACGTTCGTGATGGTCGGCGCGGGTCTCTTCGTCTCGCTGTTTCGGCGGCGGATCGCCAACGAGGTACGCATTACCTCATACATCCTCATCATCGCGACGTTCGTGACGCTCGCCGACATGATCCTCGCGGCGACGTTCCCGGTGATCAGCAAGGCGCTGGGGCCCTTCATGCCCCTCATCGTCGCGAATTGTCTCCTGCTAGGGCGGGCGGAGGCGTTCGCCGCCAAAGTGGGGGTGGCGCGCGCGGTGGCCGACGGCTTCGGCATGGGGATGGGCTTCACGCTTTCCCTCACCGTGCTGAGCGCCGTCCGCGAGCTGCTCGGCCGCGGCACCCTGTTCGGGTTCGGCGTCCTCGGCCCCCGCTATGAGCCCTGGGTCTTCATGGTGCTGCCACCGGGCGGGTTCTTCGCGTTGGGGCTCCTGCTCTTGGCGGTGGCCTGGGTGGCCGGGCGCCGGCGACGGTTGGAGGCGACGGCATGAGCAACCTCGCCTGGATCTTCGTGTCCACCCTGGTGGTGAACAACTTCACGCTGGTGATGTTCCTCGGGCTCTGCTCCTTCTTCGGGGTCACCGCGAAGGTGGAGACGGCCTGGCGGCTCGGGATCGCGAACACGTTCGTGTTATTGCTTACGGCGGTATCCGCGTGGGTCCTCAATACCTATGTGCTCACCCGGACACCGTTCCTGCGCACGGTCGCGTTCATCGTCGTCATTGCCTCGGGAGTCCAGATCACCGAGATGGCGGTGAGGAAGTATTTCCCGGTGCTGTTCCGGCAGCTCGGGATCTATCTGCCGCTGATCACCACCAATTGCGCGATCCTCGGCCTGGCCCTGTTCCAGACCAGCCGGCACTACACCCTGGTGGAGGGCATCGTATTCGCCCTGGGTGCGGGGTTCGGCCTCACCCTCGCGCTGTCTCTGATGGCCTCGATCCGCGAGCGCATGGAGCTGGCCGACGTCCCCGCGGTCGCCCGCAAAATGGGGCTGGTGCTGATCGTGGCCTCGTGCCTCTCCATGGCGTTCATGGGGTTCGCGGGCATGGGGACCAGCCAATGATCCAGGCCCTGCTCGGCATTGCGATCATGGCTGGGCTGTTCGCCCTGTCCGGAATCTTTCGCCACCGGGGCTGCACCGGACACTGCGCCGGATGCACCGGCGCCTGCGAGCGGTTTCAGCAAGGAGATGACGATGCTCCGTGAGCCCAATCGGCGCGAGTTCCTGACGATCGGGACGGGACTCTTTGTCGCCCTTTCGCTGCCGCTGGCGCTGCGGCGCCGCCTGGTGCTGACCCGGCGGACCATCCCGCTGATGGGGACGATCGCCGAGCTGCAGGTGGCGCACCCGGACGAACGCCTGGCTGAGGCTGCCATCGACGCGGCGCTTGGCGAGCTCCAGTGGGTCGAGCGCACCATGACGCGCTTCCGCCCCGATTCCGATATCGGCCGCGCCAATCTCGGCGCGGCCCGCGAGGCGGTGGCGATCACTCCGGCCACCGCCCTGGTCATCGGGGCGGCGCTCCGCTGGGCCTCGGCGAGCGACGGCAATTTCGATCCCGCGGTCGGCGCCGCCTCGGAGCTCTGGGACGTGCTCAATCGCCACGTCCCCCCGCCGCCGGAGCTGGTACGGCGGCTCGCGGCGCGCGGCTTCTGGCGCAAGGTGGACCTCGCCACACTGGCCGGGAAGCCCGCGGTGCGATTCGAGGACCGGGAGCTGCACCTCGACCTGGGCGGGATCGCCAAGGGCTACGGCATCGACCGCGCGATCGGCGCCCTGCGGGGCCGCGGCGTCGGGCACGCCATCGTCACCGTGGGCGGGGACCTGTATGCGCTGGGCGGCTCGCCGGACGGGACGCCCTGGCGCGTGGGCATCCGGTCGCCGCACGACCGGAGCGCGCTGGCCGCGACGCTCGAAGTCCGTGACCAGGCGGTCGCGACCTCGGGCGATTACGAGCGGTTCTTCCAGTGGCGGGGGGTGCGCTACCATCACCTGATCGATCCGGAAACCGCGGCGCCGCGGCGCACGCCGGTGCACAGCGTGACGGTGCTCGCGGATCGTTGCATCGATGCCGACGCGGCCGCCACTGCGGTGTTCGGGATGTCGCGCGAAGACGCCGTCAGGACTGCGCGCCGGCTGGCCGCCGGTGCGGAAGTCTTTCCGCTGACCTGAGGGGGGCCCCATGAAAAGCCATCGGCTGTACTGCGGCGCGTGCGACCGCGAGGTGCGCGTGTTGATCACCGGAACGCCGCTCTATGAGGAGCAAGCCCCGCTCCGTGATGAGGAGGTCGTCTGCCTCGAGATCGGGCAGCGGTGCACCGGAAACATGTGTCCGCTGGGAGCGGCGGCGCCCAACGAGATGGTCCGCCGGCTGATCCGCAACGGGATCCCGCTGGATACTCTGCAGACCGTCACCGCGGAGTGCCCCGCCTGCGAGAACGAGGCTGAGATGGTGTTGTACGGGGACGGACGGGCGGCGTGCTCGGTGTGCGGCACCTCCGCCCGCTGGGTGGTGGACCACGTCGAGCCCTCCGCCTGAGCGGAGGGCCGCGCTCGGCGCAGGGCAGGGAGGCGACCGCTCGGACCCTCGGTCGTTGCCGCGTTTAGGCCCGCCAAATAGCTTTCTGTGATGCGGTTACCGTTCCCCACCGGATCCGGCATTCCCCTCATTCTGGCCCCCATGGCCGGAGTGTCCGAAGCGCCCTTCCGGCAGATCTGCCGCCGCTTCGGCGCCGACGTCCTCATGACGGAATTCCTTTCCGCCGAGGCGATCCGTCGCGGCATCAAGAAGACGCTGGAAGGAGCGGAGTTCGAGGAAATCGAACGCCCGGTCGGTGTGCAGATCTACGGCTCCGACGCGCAGGCGATGGGCCGCGCCGCGGCCATCGTCACCGAGGCCTATGCCCCGGACTTTCTGGACATCAACTTCGGCTGCCCGGTGAAGAAGGTGGTGCAGCGAAACGGCGGCTCCGGCTGCCTGCGGGATCTCGATCTGGTGGAACGGATCATCCGCGAGGTGGTGAACGCCACCGCGGTGCCGGTGACGGTCAAGACCCGGAGCGGATGGAGCGCGGAGTCCCGGGATCCGGTGGGCATCGCGCTCCGGATGCAGGAGGCCGGCGCCAAGGCCTTCACCCTCCACCCCCGAACCCGGACCCAGATGTTTACTGGATCGGCCGACTGGGATGAGGTGGCCAAGGTAGTTGAGGCGCTGGACATTCCGGTGATCGGGAACGGCGATATCTCCACCGCCGCGGACATCCTGCGCATGCACCGGCACACCGGCTGCGCGGCCATCATGGTAGGACGAGGCGCGTTCGGAAACCCGTGGATCTTCCGGGACGGTGCCGCGCTGCTCCGCGGCGAGGCGCCCGGCCCCGCACCCGGCCCGGCGGAGCGGTTCGACGTGGCGCTGCAACACGCGCGACTTGCCCTCCGGCTGCAGGGCGACTCCCGCAAGACCGTGATCGAGTTTCGCAAGCACCTCGGCTGGTACACCAAGGGGATGCCGGGATCGGCACAGCTCCGTGAACAGCTTTTCCAGGTCGAGACGATGGTCGAGGCCGAGTCCATCTTTCGCGACTACCTCGAGCCGGCCGTCCAGGCCGCGTGAACCTCCTCGAACCCGGCCTCGCTGCGCTCGTGGGGATCGGAGCGGGGTGGTGGTTCGCCCGGCGGGGCCGGACCTCGTCCACGCCGCCGGCTCCCGCGGCGGAAGGCCCCCCGCTCCTGGAGTGGATTCTCCGCGCCAACGGGGCGCGGGGGGCCTGGCTGGTGGGTCCGGGCAGCCGAGAAGTGGCCGTCCCCCGCGGCGGGATTTCAGAGGAGTTGGACCGCACCGTCCGGGGCCGGCTGGAGCACCAGCGGGTGAGTGATGGTCAGGGGGTCGAGCGACTGGGGGACGGAACCCTGGTCTTTGCCAGCCTGGACGGCCGTGCGGCGGGTCTGCACCTCTCTTCGAGAAGCTCGACCGGCGCCCGCGCGACGGCGCTGCGGGATCTGGCCCGACTTCTCGACTACGACCGCTGGCGGCCGGTCCTGGCCGATGTGACGAAGGAGCAGGAGACTCCGGGGGAGACGGTCGAGAGCGTGGCGCTCCGGCTGGCCCACCAGCTGGAACGACTGCTCGGAGTGGAAACCTGCGTGGCGCTGGCCCGTGGCAGCGAGGTCGAGATTGCCGGGGTCTCGTTCCGGTCCGACCGGCGGATGCTGCGGACGGTGGTGGAGCAGGGGAGCGCTCTGGAGCAAGTGGCCCTGGGAGTCTCCGGGGAGCAGACCGGAGTGGTGTCCCCCCTGGGCAACGTCGTCTCCGACCGTCGCCAGCGGCACGATCCGGCGTACGTCGTCGCGATTCCAGGAGCCAAGGGGCTGGTGGGCGCCATCGCGGTGTGGACTCCGGGAGGAACCCCGCCGCAGGGCCCGGCGCTGGCGGTCTTTCGCAAGGCCATCGAGGCCGCGGGGCCCCGGATGGTGTACGCGCTCGAGCGCCAGTCGCTGGCGGACGCCGCGATCCGTGATCCGCTCACCGGATTGCGCAATCGCCGGGGTCTGATGGAGGTGATGACTTTGGTCTCCGCGCCGTACGGCGCGCTCATCTACGCGGACATCGATCGATTCAAGTCCCTCAACGATCAGCTGGGCCATCCTGCGGGCGACGCCGCCCTGGTGCACTGCTCGCGGGTGTTCATCCAGGCGGTCCGGGACGACGATACCGTGGCCCGGATCGGCGGTGAAGAATTCGCCATCTGGCTCCCGGCGACGTCGCTGGAGCGCGGGCGGCAGGTAGCCGAGCGGATCCGCCAGGCGCTGTCTTGGAGCGAATGGCCGGGGCAGGGGGAACGGTGGCCGCTCAGCGCCTCGTTCGGCGTGGCGGCATGCCCCGAGACGACGGCGACGCGTGAAGGCCTTCCGGCCCAGGCGGACGGGGCGCTCTACGAGGCTAAGCGCGGGGGACGAAACCGGGTGGCGGTTGCCGGTGGGCAGGGGGGGGAGGGAACGAGGGAGCCCGCGAGCTAGATACAAAATGTATCATATGCATAATACCCAATGAGAGTGGATTACCTCTAATGAATTAGACGCTTTAATTGCATGGTGTTACGAAATGCAGGTTGTAGTGATGACTGGCGGCTACTCCCCCGATGTGGGTTGCGATTCCCGCTCTCCCGCATTACGATGACTACCCAGTCCTGCCAAGGGGGCGACTGGTTTCGACGGGTCAGTAGAAGGTGTGGCAGCGTGCCCAGGTCCAGGTTCCTGGTAAAACCACTTGGAAACGTTCAACTGCCAACTCTGATTTGGCGCTGGCTGCGTAAGCTGAGCTTAGCTCGCTCTACGCACCTTCGGTGACGGAGCCCGTCCGGGGCGACGGCGTCGAATAGCAAAGCCGGGCTGGCCTGCCTCGGTCCTCCGACGGGGTGGGTGAGATTCTCCGGAGGTCCGTCTCGGGAAGGTTGGCCGCCGACCGGCCCGGGACCACGCAAAGACGACGGCCTACGCACGTAGACGCTGTGCTGGAAGCTGGTTCGGACCAGGGTTCGATTCCCTGCGCCTCCATCCCGGGCGGGTCGCCACGCGGCGATCCGCCCGGTAGCTTTGTACCGGTACCCCCCGGGGAGTTTCGATGGGCCTCAGCAGACCGCTCCGACTCGGTGGCCTCGCGCTTGGTCTCGTCGGCCCATTGGCCTCCCAGCAGCCGGTTCCTGACCCCGCCCGTCTCGGCACCGTGAGCTTCCCGACCTCGGGGCCGCCGGCCGCCCAGGCCGAATTCATCCGCGGCCTGCTCTACCTCCACAGCTTCGAGTACCCAAGCGCCGAGCGCGCGTTCCGGCGTGCCGAGTCGCTCGCCCCGGACTTCGCGATGGCGTTCTGGGGTGAGGCCATGACCTACACCCATCCGGTCTGGAACGAGCAGGATTTGAACTCGGGGCGGTCCGCGCTAGAGCGCCTGGGCCCTACACCTGAAGCGCGGCAAGCGAAGGCAGCTACCGCGCGGGAGCGGGGCTTCCTCGAAGCGGTCGAGACACTCTATGGCGAGGGCACCAAGGCGCATCGGGACACCGCCTACGCAGCGGTCATCGAACGACTGGAGCGCGAGTATCCCGACGATCTCGAGGCCAAAGCGTTTTACGCCCTCGCTCTCCTTGGACTCAACCAGGGCATCCGCGATACGGCCACCTACCTTCGGGCCGCGCGCTATGCCGACACCGTGTTCCGGGCCAATCCCGACCACCCTGGTGCGGCCCACTACCTGATCCACTCCTACGACGATCCGCTGCACGCCTCCCTTGGCCTGGAGGCAGCTCGCGCCTACTCCCGGATCGCTCCGGGCGCCGCCCACGCCCAGCACATGACCACCCACATTTTTCTGGCACTGGGAATGTGGGACGATGTGGTGTCGCAGAACCGCATCGCGATGAACCTCACCTCACCGATGCCGGGCCACTACACCAACTGGCTGGTGTACGGCATGATCCAGCAGGGTCGGTACGACGCCGCGCGGGAGCTGATCGAACTGCTCCGCAAGAACCTCAGCTCCGGCGGCCTCCGAGCCCAGTATAGCGCGCTGGTGGACATGCGGGCGCATTTCCTCCTCCACTCCGAGGATTGGCTGAGTCCGGTGCGGGGGTACCGATTCGAGCCGGAGCGACTGACCCTTGCCGGTCAGTTGACCGACGTATTTACCGAAGGCGCGACTGCCTACCGGCGCCGCGACCGGGTAGCTCTTTCCGTGGCGTCGCAGGAGCTGGCCCGACTGGTCGAAGCCACCCGCATCGACCGGGGCCCCACCGACCCGGCCACGCTGGCGGGCCGTGTCATGGCGCGCGAGCTCGGCGGAATGCAACTGTTCCTGGGGGCGTCCCGGGAGGAGGCGGTGCGCGCGCTACGGGAGGCCACCGCGATCGAGGATGCCCTCCCGATGGAGTTCGGGCCCCCCGGCATCGTGGAACCGTCGCACGAGTTACTCGGCTCCATGCTGCTTGAGGTCAACCCCTCCGAGGCGAAGGAGGAGTTCCTCCGTGCGCTTACCCTCGCGCCCGGGCGCTCTCGCGCCCTGGTCGGCTTGGCGTACGCCTCGGTGGCCGCGGGTGACAAGGCGACTGCCCAACGCGCCGTCGATCAGTTGAGCGTCAACTGGCGCTTGGCGGACCCGCGGATTCGAGACCAGATCCCGCCGCTCCGGAGGCTGGTGAAGCGGATGCCCTAGGGCGAGAGGAGGCGGAACGCCTGTCGGGCGAGGGCCGCTGCCTGGTCAGCAGTCTCCGCGAGGCAGCTGAGGTGCCCCATCTTCCGGCCGGCGCGGGCCGCCTTTTTTCCGTAGAGATGCAGCTTGACGCCGGGGAGCGCGAGCGCGGCATCCCAGGGAGGCTCCCCGTTGCGCCAGAGATCGCCCAGCAGGTTCACCATGCAGACCGGCGAGAGCAGTCGCGGCCGGCCGAGGGGAAGCTCGCACAGGGCGCGGATCTGCTGTTCGAACTGATCGACGGTGCACGCGTCCAGCGTGTAGTGGCCGCTGTTGTGGGGCCGCGGCGCGAGCTCGTTGACCTGGAGCCGCCCGCCGGCAGTGACGAACAACTCGACGCCGAGGACGCCGACGTAGCCCAGCAGCGCGGCGATCCGGGCGGCGAGGGACTCGGCCTCGTGGATGACGGTGCCGGGGAATCGCGCCGGTACCGTGGTGCTGTGGAGAATGCCGTTGCTATGCAGGTTCTCGCCGGGGGGAAAAACCGCGACGGTGCCGTCCTCCCCCCTCGCCAGCACCACCGAGATCTCGCCCTCCAGC
>JBGPVQ010000027.1:0-13300 GCA_041491785.1 Gemmatimonadota bacterium
GTGCGGGCGCTCGATGCGGCCCGGTCCTACGTGGTGTCGATCCACAGCTACCCGACCAACATCGAGGCGCGCCACGTCCTGACCTACGGCGCCGGCCTGGCGCCCTCCAACGCGGAAACCGGCACTCTTTCCGTGGAGATGAACCAGTCGATGGTGCTGCTCCCGGAAAAGCCGATGATGGTGCGTCTCAATGACGACCGGGTCGGCTATTTCGGCGTGCGGCAGACCGACTACGGGCGACCGGCGCAGCGGTCGGAGGTGCGGGAGTACATCTCCCGGTGGCGGCTCGAGCCCAAGGATCCGGCGGCGTTCGCCCGCGGCGAGGTGGTGGACCCGGTCAAGCCGATCGTCTATTACATCGACCCGGCGACGCCGATCCAGTGGCGCTCCTGCATCAAGCAGGGCATCGAGGACTGGCAAACGGCGTTCGAGGCGGCCGGCTTCCGGCGGGCGATCCTCGCCAAGGACCCGCCCACCGCGCAGGAGGATCCCGAGTTTTCCCTGGAGGATGCCCGCTATTCGGTCGTGCGGTATTTCGCCTCGCCGATCCAGAACGCCTACGGCCCGCACGTGAGCGACCCGCGTACCGGTGAAATCCTCGAGGCGCACATCGGGTGGTACCACAACGTGATGAGCCTGCTCCGCAACTGGTTCGTGGTCCAGACGGCCGCGGTCAACCCGTCGGCGCAGAAGGCTCGATTCGATGACGCGCTGATGTGCCAGCTGATCCGCTTCGTGTCCTCCCATGAGGTCGGGCACACCCTCGGCCTGCCCCACAACATGAAGGCCTCCAGCAGCTACCCGGTGGACTCGCTGCGGTCGGCGAGCTTCACCAAGCGGATGCATACTGCGCCGGCCATTATGGACTACGCCCGCTTCAATTACGTGGCCCAGCCCGGCGACACCGGAATCGCCTTCTATCCGGGCATCGGGGTGTACGACATCTACGCCATCAAGTGGGGCTACCGGCCAATCCCCGGCGCCGCCACGCCCGACGCCGAGAAGGCCACCCTCGATCGCTGGATTCGGGAACATGAGAACGACCCGATGTACCGCTTCGGCGACCCGAGCCAGGTGGACCCGAGCTCGCAGACCGAGGACCTGGGAGATGACGGCGTCAAGGCCAGCAGTTACGGCCTGGCCAATCTGAAGCGGATCATTCCCCAGCTGCGGACCTGGACCACGAGCCCCGGCGAGGACTACCGTGAGCTGCAGGAGCTGTACGACAACGTGCTCACCCAATGGAACCGCTACATCGGCCACGTCACCACCATCGTGGGCGGCGTGAACGAAACCCGGAAGGCCTCCGATCAGGCCGGTGTCGTCTACGCGGCGGTGCCCAAGGCCCGGCAGCAGGGCGCGGTGGCGTGGCTGTCCCAGAACGTCTTCGCCACACCGGCCTGGATCATCGACCAGGAAATCCTGGGCCGGCTGGAGAACAACGGCATCGTGGAGCGGGTCAGGGCCCGGCAGGTCAGCGCGCTCAACAGCCTGCTCGACCCGGTGCGGATGGGCCGGCTCATCGAGCAGCAGGCCAAGCTGGGCGACCGGGCCTACACGCTGAGCGACCTGTTGCACGACGTGCGGCGCAGCGTCTGGGGCGATCTGAGCGGCGGTCCGGCGCCCGACACCTACAAACGGAATCTGCAGCGCGGCTATGTCGACCGGATGAACTTCCTGATGACCCAGGAGCCGCCGGCGCCGCCGCCCGGTATTCCGGCTCAGTTCCTGGCGTTCTTCCCGAGAATGAACGTGAGCCAGTCGGATATCCGCGCGCTGGCGCGGGCGGAGCTCGAATCGCTGGAGCGGGAATCCACCGCGGCGGCGGCGCGCACCGGGGACTCGCTCATCAAGGCGCATTACCACGATGTCGCGATCCGGATCGGGCGGATCCTCAACCCGAACAAGTAGCGCCGGCCGGTCCTCATGCTGCCGATCGATCTCACCGGAAAGCGGGCCTTCATCGCCGGCGTCGCCGACGATGGCGGCTTCGGGTTTGCCATCGCCAAGGCGCTGGCGGAGGCGGGCGCCAGCATCTGCGTCGGCACCTGGCCCCCGGCGATGAACATTTTTCTGAACCTGCTCGAACGCGGCAAGATGGCGGACTCGATGCGCCTGCCCGATGGGCGGAGCATGGCGTTCGAGCGGATCTATCCCCTCGACGCCGCGTTCGATGCCCTGAACGATGCGCCGGCGGACATTCGGGAGAACAAGCGCTACAAGGAGCGGGGCGACTTCTCGATCCAGGGCGTAGCGGAGCGGATCCGCGAGGATTTCGGTGACCGAGGGCTCGACCTGGTCGTGCACTCGCTCGCCAACGGACCCGAGGTGAAGAGCCCGCTCCTCGACACCAGCCGCCGCGGCTACCTCGATGCGGTGAGCGTGAGCGCGTACAGCAACATCGCCCTGGTCCGGAGCCTGGCCCCGCAGATGCGTCCGGGCGGCGCGTTCCTTTCCCTCACCTACCTGGCGGGCGAGCGAGCGATCCCCGGCTATGGCGGCGGAATGTCCTCCGCCAAGGCGGCGCTCGAGTCGGATACCCGGACCCTGGCCTTTGAGGCGGGACGGAGGTTCGGGGTACGGGTGAACACGATCTCCGCGGGGCCATTTGCCTCCCGCGCGGCCACCGCCATCGGGCTCGTCCAGCGAATGATCGCCTATACCCGGCACAATTCGCCGCTGACTCGCGAGCTTGAAGCGACCGACGTCGGCCATACCGCGGCATTTCTGCTGAGCCCGCTGGCCTCCGGCATCACCGGCAGCGTGGTCTACGTCGACAACGGGTATCATGCCATGGGGATGGGGGTGGAGGGTCCCGGCACGGTGGAAGGAAAGGCCTGATGGCTCCCGACGAACGGCCCCGCTCGCCGGGCGCGTTGGTCCTCGCCACCGGGGCGTGCCTGGCCGGGCTGGGCGTGGCCGCGGGAGCATTCGGTGCCCATCTGCTCAAGGATTCGCTCGGCGGTCCCGGTCGCGAGTTGTGGGAAACCGGCGCGCGATACCAGATGTACCACGGGCTCGCGCTCCTAATGGTGGGGCGGCTGCTGTCCCGCCACCCGACCCGGCTGCTCTGGATGTCCTGCGGGTTCTTCGCCGGCGGGATCCTGCTCTTCTCGGGAAGCTTGTACCTGCTCGCGCTCACCGACGAGCGGGCCCTGGGGCTGGTGACGCCGGTCGGGGGCGCGGCGTTCCTCGCGGGGTGGCTCTGTCTTGCGCTGGCCAGCCTCCGCCCCCCGCACGCCTAGCCGACGGGAGCGAAATGTCCCGCCACCTCCCCCTCCTCCGAGAGGTCGACGCCTGGCAGGCCGGCGCCCGGATTCGCTCGCCCGACGTGATTCCCTGCCGCTCCGGCTGCGCCGCCTGCTGCCATGGGCCGTTCGACATCTCCGCCGCCGACGCCCTCCTGGTGCGGGATGCGGTGGCCGCGCTCCCCGTCGGCGAGCGGGAGACGGTCCGGGCCCGCGCGGCGGACCAGATCGACCGAATCCGCGCGGCAGAGCCCGGGTTCGTCGCACCCTATGACGTCGCGCGGCTTGGCGAAGACCGGTTCGACGCGGTGGTCGAGGCCTTCGCCGACGAGCCATGCCCAGCGCTCGATGACGAGGGGCGCTGCCGGATCTACGATTACCGACCGATGGTTTGCCGCATGATGGGCGTCCCCATGCGCACCGCGGCCGGGGAGGTCTTGGAGAACGATTGTCCGATTCAGGGCGAGTTCCCCGCGTACCGGGGCCTCCGGCCATATCCGTTCGATCTCGAGGACTGGGAGAAACGCGAAGCGACTACCAAGACCTCGGCCGCCCGGACGCTCTTCGGGGACCCCTCACGCGCGGGCTACGAGACCACCGTGGCGGGCGCGATCATGCTCGAGGCCGTCACCTAGACCCCACGGAGGCTCGATGCCCGCCGTCAACTATCTCGCCATCCTGGTGTCCGCCCTCGCGGTATTCGTGATCGGCATGGTCTGGTACTCCCCGCTGCTGTTCGCCCGGCAATGGATGACGGCCAACGGGTATGGACCGGAGAAACTCGAAGCGATGAAGCGGGGGATGGGGCGCACCTACAGCATCACCTTCATTTGCTACCTGGTGATGGGGTTCGTGATGGCGTTGCTCATCGCCCAAACCGGCGCGGCCACCGGCCTCGAGGGCGCGGAGCTCGGCGGCGTTCTGTGGCTCGGCTTTGCGGCCACCATCGGCCTCACCGCCAATCTCTACTCCGACAAGCCCCTCGCCGCATATTTCATCGACGCCGGCTATCAGCTTGCCTTCATGCTCGCGATGGGGGCGATCCTCGCTGCGTGGCGCTGAGGATCAGCTGAGGTCAGGTCGCTCCGACTTTGCCCAGCGAAAAAACAGGACCGACATCGCCCCCCAGATCCACAGATTCCCCGGCACCCACATGAGCAGCCCGCCGAGCTTCTGATCGTCGAGCGGCGAGAGCCCCCAGGTCCGCGGCGCGGAGAGGTACCAGGTGTACAGCGGCCGGTCCGCGAAGGTGATGATGGCGCCCAGAAGCTGCATGGGCAGCTGGACCAGGAAGAGGTAGAGCATTCCCATCCCCGGGCCCAGCCGCGGCAGCCGGGGGGTCGGACTCATCACGGGCCACCAGAGGATTACCGCCGTCACCATGAAGGTGAGGTGGGTCACCACGTGGACGTCGTGGTCCCGCATCATCAGGTCGTAGGCGTCCACCGTGTGCCAGAGGAGCAGGATCGCACTGAAGAGGACCCCCGCGAAGACCGGGTGGGTCAGGACCCGTGCGACGGCCCGCACCCGCTTTCCGCGCAGCACCGGCTCCAGCAGCCATCCAGGCACTCCGGCGATCAGCAGCGGCGGCAGCACCATCGTGAGCAGAAGGTGCTGGGCCATGTGGACCCAGAAGAGGTAGAAGTCGCTCAGGTCGTGAATCGGGCCGTTGAGCGAGCCCAGCATCACCAGCAGCCCCGCCCCGAAGCAGAGCGGCCGCCAAATCTCAACCGGAGGCCCCAGCGCGAAGCGCCGGCGCGCCGGCCCCACCCCCCAGAAATAAAAGGCGCCAAGCCCGAGGACTCCGAGAACGACGGAGGGGTGGGCCGACCACTCCGGGATGAAGGGGGTGGTGGCCGGGAGCTGGGGGTGGAGGAGGAGGATCAGCTCGCGCCCACCACCCGCCAGTACTGGAGGAGCACGATCAGCGCACCGATGATGAGCGCGGCGATGATGAGGGGGAATACGAACAGGTTCGACAGGAGCTTGGGGTCCTGCTTCAGGTGCATGTAGAACATCGCGACCAGGGCGAACTTGGCGGCGGAAAGCACCAGGAGCAGCAAGACCGTGATCGGCTCGAAGATCGGCCGGATTGCGGCACCCAGCCCGCCGCGGCCGGCTTCGAAGGTGAGCACTTCCAGGGCGGTGAGCACAAAGAGCACCAGGGCTACCCTGAGATACACCCCGGGAGTCGGGTGGGAGTGTTCGCCGGCGTGGGCGTGCGATTGGGCGTCCATGGCGGCTACCTCATCAGATAAACGACGGGGAAGATCACGATCCAGACCACGTCCACGAAGTGCCAGTACAGCGCCGCGATTTCGAGGTTGAGCGATTTCTCGGGCGGAATCTTTCCCCGGAGGGCCAGCACCAGAAGCGTGGAGAGCCAGATGACCCCGACCGTCACGTGGCTCCCGTGGAATCCGGTCAGTGTAAAGAATGTCGAGGAGAAGAGGTTGGTGCCGTATCCCATCCCCTTGTGGTAGAAGTGGGTGAACTCGTAGACCTGCATCCCCACGAAGAAGAGCCCGCAGAGCACCGTCATCGACAGCCACCCCACCAGCATCTTCCGGTTGCCCCTCTGGGCGCCATAGAGGGCCAGTACCACGAAGAACGAGCTGAACAGGAGCACCGCCGTTCCAGTGGTGACGAGAGGAATCTCGAACATCCCTTCGCAGGTCTGCAGCTTGCCGTGCAGCATGCACTGCGACTCGCTGTGCGGCAGGGGCCCGACGAGACTCTTCCCCTTGTACACCAGATAGGTCGAGATCAGCGACGCGAAGAAGAGGCACTCGGACCCGATCAGGGACCAGATCGCCACCTTGCGACTGTCGATCCCGGTCGAGGTGGGGTGCTCTTCGGCGTGCGCGGCGGCCTGGGACACGATGGCTTATCTCCTGGTCAGAACGCCGGCTCGAAAGCCCAGCGGTACACGCCGTAGAAGAGGATCGCCGCGCCGGTGAGCGTGAGGGCGTACCAGTGCGGGAAGGCATGGGTGAAGAGCACGCTGCCGATCACCCCCAGCACGCCGACTGCAGTGACCGCGGGCCAGATCGACGGGTTGGGCAGGTGGATTCCGGCTCCGCTCACCCGCTGCGGCTCCGGCAGGTTTCCGCCGTTCGCCCGGCGCAGGTCCCAGAGCGGGGTGGAGCTGTTGACCGGCGGCACGTCCTTGAAATTGAATTCCTGGGGCGGTGATGGGATGGCCCACTCGAGCGTGGCCCCGCGCCACGGGTCCGCCGGCGCGTCGGGCGCCTTCCGCGCGGTTTTGTACAGATTCCAGATGAACACCAGGAACGCGACCGCGAGCAGCAGGGCGCCGTAGGTCTCGATCCGGTTCCAGAACTCGAAATTGAGCCCCGCGGGATAGGTGTATACCCGCCGCGGCATGCCGTTGAGCCCCAGAAAGTGCATCGGGAAGAAGGTGACGTTGAACCCGATGAACATGAGCCAGAAGTGCAGCTTGCCGAGCCCCTCGTCGAGCATCCGGCCGAACATCTTGGGGAACCAGTAGTAGGCGCCGGCGGTGAGGCCGAAGATCGACCCGCCGAACAGCACATAGTGGAAGTGCGCCACCACGAAGTAGGTATCGGTCTGTTGCAGGTCGGCCGGGGGCGAGGCGTGCATGACGCCGGAAAGCCCCCCGATGATGAACATCGCCACCATCCCGACGGCGAAATACAGCGGCGTCTTGAATTGCAGCGACCCGCCCCACAGGGTCCCGATCCAGTTGAAGATTTTCACTCCGGTGGGCACCGCAATCAGCATGGTGGAGAGCGCGAAGAACGAATCCGCGAACGGCCCCATGCCGGTCGCGAACATGTGGTGGCTCCACACCCCGAATCCGAGAAAGGCGATGAACGCCCCGGAGAACACCATCGCGCTGTAGCCGAAGAGCGGCTTCCGCGAGAAGACCGGCAGCACCTCGGACACGATCCCGAACGCCGGCAGGATCAGGATGTAGACCTCGGGGTGGCCGAAGATCCAGAAGAGGTGCTGCCAGAGCACCGGATCGCCGCCGCCCTCGGGAAGGAAGAAATGGCTCCCGAAGTGCCGGTCCATCATCAGGAGCACCAGGGCCACCGTGATCACCGGGAAGGCCAGCAGCAGCAGGATCTGGGTGATGAAGCTCATCCAGCAGAACATCGGCATCCGGAGCATCCTCATGCCCGGCGCCCGCAGGTTCACGATCGTCACGAAGAAGTTGATCGCCGCCGCCATCGAGGCGATGCCCAGGATCTGGAGACCCAGGACCCAGAAGTCGGTATTGAGACCGGGCGAGTAGGTGTTTTCGGTGAGATTCGCGTAGCCGAACCACCCGGCGTTGGGCGCCGCGTTGATCAGGAAGCTCGCGTTGATGAACAACCCGCCCAGCAGGAACACCCAGTAGCTGAAGGCGTTGAGCCGCGGGAAGGCCACGTCCCGCGCGCCGATTTGCAGCGGAATGAAGTAGTTGAAGAACATCGCCGACAACGGCATGACGCCGAGGAAGATCATCGTCGTGCCGTGCATGGTGAACAGCGAGTTGAAGGCCGCCGCGCTCACCAGGGTGTTGTCCGCCTTCATGAGCTGGAGGCGCATGATCAGCGCCTCGATCCCGCCCAGCAGGAAGAAGATGAACGCGGTGGTTCCGTAGAGGATCCCGATCCGCTTGTGATCCACGGTCGTGATCCAGCTCCAGAGCCCCGTCTGTCCCGGTGCGTGGGCGGCGGGAGCGTGGTCCAGTACCGAAGTGGCCATGGCGGCGTCCGTCCCTGTCTTACTTGTGCGAACGGAGATAGGCCACCAGCGTGGCGATCTCCGCGTCCGTGAGCTTCCTGGGGAGCACCATGAGGGTGCCCTGCTTGACCGAATCGGGATTGCTAAGCCAACGCCGGATGTTCTCCTCAGTGTTCTCCAGCATGCCGGCCACGATGGTGGAGCGGCTCCCGACGTGGGTCAGGTTGGGACCCTTGAGCGACGTGGTGCCGGCGAGCGGGGTCCCCACCATCGCGTGGCAGCCGATGCATCCGGCGCCGCTGAAGAGCGCCTCGCCGGCCAGCTTGGCGGCCTTGGCCGCGGGGTCCGCCGGCATCGTGCTATCCGGCGGCACCACCCCGCCGTTCACCAGCGGAGAGCCGACCCGCTGGGCCGCAACCCAGGCCGCGAACTCCTCGGGCGTCTGGGAGATGACTTTGAATCCCATGTGGGCGTGCTGGATCCCGCAAAACTCGGCGCACTGCCCGCTGAAGGTGCCGGTCACTTCCGCCTTGAACCAGAGCGGGTTGTGCTTGCCGGGAAAAACGTCGCGCTTGGCGGCGAACTGCGGTACCCAGAAGCTGTGGACCACGTCCGCCGTGGTCATGCGGAGGTTGACCGTCTTCCCCACCGGAACGTGCATCTCGCCGGCGGCGACCACGCCCAGTCCGGTGTAGCGGAACTCCCACCACCACTGGTGCCCGATGACCTCGATCTGGATCACGTCGCCGGTGGCGTAGTCCGAAGTCTTGAAGATCGTCTTGATCGTCGGGACCGCGATCATCGCAAGGATGAACGCCGGGATGATGGTCCAGGCCACCTCGAGGAAGGTGCTGCCGTGGGTCTGCCGCGGTTCCGGGTCGTCCGGCCGGCCCCGGAATTTGATGATCGCGTAGACCAGGGCTCCCTCCACCAGCACAAACACCACCACCGCCCACCAGACCGTGGTCCGGAACAGATGGTCCACCAGCCGGGCGAAGTCGCCGTGGGGGTTGAGCGTGGTCTGGGGGTAGTCCTGGGCGCAGCTTAAGAGGAGCAGGAGGCAGACGGCGGACGCATAGCGCGCCAGGCGCCGGACTCGACCGGTGCTCGTCTCCATCAGAGTAGAATCCCGGGGGTTGGGGGAACCGATGCCACGTTAGCGCGCAAAGCTAGCCCGGGCTTTCGGTTAGGTCAACCGCGCAGATTCGCGAATCGGGAGCCCGGCTGGAGGAATTGCTGCGCTCCTCGATCACGCCTCCTACTTTCTGCCCGCCATCAGCTTCTCGATCTCCGCCACCGTCCGGGGCGCCCCGTTGGACAGCACCTGATACCCCGTGGCCGTCACCAGGACATCGTCCTCGATCCGAACGCCCAGGGCTTCTTCGGGGATGTAGATACCCGGCTCGATGGTGAACACCATCCCGGGTGCGAGGGTCACCCCGGTGCCACCGCCGACGTCATGGACATCCATCCCGATCCAGTGGGAGAGGCCGTGGATGAAGTACTTCCCGCATCCCCCGGGGCCGCACAAATCGCCGGAGTGGTCCGCGATGTACTTGCGGGCGATCGCGTCGAGCTGGCGGAGGGTGATCCCGATCCGGACCGAGTCCATCGCGGCCTGCTGGGCCCCCAGCACCAGCTCGTAGATGGCCTTCTGGCGTTCGGTGAACTTGCCGGATACCGGGATGGTGCGGGTCACGTCGGCGGTGTAGTACCCGAACTCGGCGGCCATGTCCATCACCATCAGGTCGCCGGCCTGGGTTTGGCGGCGATTCTGGTCGTAATGCAAAATGGTGCTGTTGATCCCTGAGCCCACGATGCTCGGGTACCCCACCCGCTCGGCGCCGAGCCGTCGGAATGTCGCCTCCGCCACCGACTCGGTTTCGTACTCCCAAACGCCCGGCTTGGTGAAGCGGATCGCGGCGTTGTGCCCCTCGGCGCTGATCTCGGCCGCACGGGTAAGGCGGCGGATCTCGTCGGCGTCCTTCACCAGCCGGAGCGCTCCCAGAACCGGGAGGAGATCCTCGGTGCCGACCCGCGAGCCGGTGAGTGCCAGATTCCGGATGAAATCGGGCTTGGTATCCCGCTCGGTGTGCCGGAACCAGAGGGTGGGCGTGCGGCCGCCCGAGCCGGACCCGTACACCGCCCGCCGGAGGAAGATCTCAACCGAATCGGCCGAGTGAATGTTGGCGACGGGAATCCCGGCCGCCACCGCCGCTTCCGGGCCCGGGCCAAGCTTCGGGCCGGTCCACCGCTCCTGCCCCGGATTGCGCGGGGGAACGAACAGGAAGACCTCGCCCTGGGTCGAGTCGGTCGCGGTCACGATCAGCCACGAGTCCCGGGACTCGAGGCCGGTCAGGTAGAAGAAGTCGTTGTCCTGACGGAAATCGGACGCCTGGGGATAGTCCGACTGCGGCGGATCGTCGGAAGCCTCCTCGGAGCCTTTGATGATGGCGACGCCGCTCTTGAGCCGGGCGATCAGCGCCTGGCGCCGGGCCAGGAGGTTCGCGACCGGAATCGGGCCGGCGGGGGAGCCGGCCTGGGCGCCCAACACTCCGGGGATGCTGAGCAGCCCCGCAACCAGCAGCATCTTCGAGAGTGGTGACACGGGAGTCTCCAGTCTGGACGGAAGAACATAACCGGACCCGCTGTCCCCCTGTCCCCCCCCAGCCCCGGGGGCTATCTTCATTCCACTGTTGGTTCCGCGTGCCCGGCGCCCCCGCGTCGGGCCGACTCTTTTTTTGCGGCAGACGGGAATGATCCAGGCCATGCGGGAAAAACTGGGAAAGGAGATCGAGGAGCTGACCAGGGAGCTCACGGTCACCCTCCCGCAGGCCATCGCGACGGCGGTCGCCATGGGCGACCTCCGCGAGAACTCCGAGTACAAAGCCGCCCTCGAACGTCAGCACCTGGTGCAGGCCCGGCTGGGACAGCTCCACCTCCGTCTGGCGCAGCTGCAACAGCTCGCCAACACCGAGGCGCCCCGGGACCGGGTCGGCCTGGGCTCCAAGGTGGTGGTCGAGGACGTCGGCAACGGCGACCGGGAGACCTACACCGTCGTTTTTGCCGAGATGATGGACATCGACGCCGGACACATCTCGATGGCCTCCCCGCTGGGCCGGGCGCTCCAGGACCGGAAACCGGGAGAGGAAGTGAGCCTCAAATTGCCAACGATGACCCGGAAGCTCCGAGTAATCGAGGTGGTCACCATCCATCAGCAGGGGTGAGCGCCATGGATTTTCCGCCCAAGAAGCTCATGGTCGCCGGCGACCGGGTGCTCATCGCGCCGGAAGAGGGCGAGGAGCGCACCAAGGTGGGCCTCTACCTCCCGGCCACGGCGATCGACAGCCAGCAGGTGCAGGAAGGCCAGATCATCGCGACCGGCCCCGGGGACCCGATCCCCGATCCCTCGGTGTTCGACGATGAGCCGTGGCGCGCCGAGGAAAAAACCCCGCGCTTCAAGCCGATGCAGGCCCGGGTCGGCGATCACGCGATTTTTTTCCGCAAGGCGGCTGTGGAAATCCGATTCGAAGAGAAGCGCTATCTCGTGGTACCCCAGGCGGCGATCCTGGTGCTGGTCCGCGACGCCCTGCCGATCTGATGCGCCGGCTCGCGCCAACCCTCCTCGTCCTCGCCGTCGCGTCGCCCCTTTCGGCCCAGGGCGCGCCCTGCTTCCGGGGAGCGCGGTCGGATCGCTGCAACGACTTCCTCATCACCGAATTCGCGCTAGGTCCCGGCACCACCACTTCGAGCCGCCGCCCGCCCTTCATCGGCGAATGGGAAATCGGCGGCATGCACAATCTCGGACTCCGCAGCGCGCTGGGGAGCACGCTGTTCGCCCTCTATGATGAGAGCGACCGGGCATACGTCGGCATTCGCCCACGCTATCGGCGCTGGCTGGGGTCCGCGGGAGCCGTGGACCTTTCCGCGGGTCTCTTCATCGCCGACCTGAATGACCGCGCCCGCTTCAGCCGGCTCCCCGCGCTCACCGTCCGGACCACGCTGATGTGGAAGGATCTCATCGGTATCACGGCGGGGATGGACGCGTTGCGGCCCGGGCTGGGGCCGTCGGCGCGCACCGAGACCGCGTTCCTGATCGGGCTTCGCCTGGGCAGCTACCCCGGCGTGGCCGCCTGGCCCCTCGGGGTGGCGTTCGCCTACCTGAGCAACAGGAATTCCAACTGACTCGACGAATGCGCGTCCTGATGATGGCGGCGATGTTTGGCCGGATGGTGGCCGGTAGCGCCCCGGCCGCCGCGACGCAGACGCCGGCCCCGTCGGGATACGTCCCCCATCGGGTGTACGACACGAAGAAGAAGCAGTTCATCGATTTCGAGACTCTGGCGGCCCGCCTTGCCGGTGCCGACCTGGTCTTCGTCGGGGAACAGCACGACGATCCCGCGACACACCGGATGGAGCTGGCCATCCTGGAAGGCGTGGCGCGGCGGCACGACTCGGTGGTGGTGGCGCTGGAAATGTTCGAGCGGGATGTGCAGCCGCTCCTGGATCGATACCTCGGCGGCGGCGCCGCCGAAGCGGAGCTGCTCAAGGACGGCCGCCCCTGGAAGAATTATCCCACCGACTACCGCCCCCTGATCGAGCTGGCGCGTTCACACGGCTGGCCGGTGGTGGCGAGCAACGTGCCGCGGCAGCTCGCCTCGATGGTGGCGCGCACCGGGCTCCCGGGGCTCGATACCGTCCCGGCGGCCGCCCGCGCCAACGTCGCGGAGGTAGTGACCTGCCCCGAGGACGAATACTTCGAGAAATTTGCCACGGTAATGGGCGACATGTCGGCCCACGGTCCCTCCGCGGCCCCCGACGATCCCCGGGCGCGGATGAAACGGATGTACGAGGCGCAGTGCGTCAAGGATGAGACCATGGGTGAGTCGGTGGCCCGGGCCTGGCGGCCCGGGCGGGTGGTAGTCCATTTCAACGGGGCGTTTCACAGCGACTTCCATCTGGGGACCGCGGCGCGGGCGCTGCAGCGCGCGCCGGGAGCGCGGATGGTCGTCGTCACCGCGGTGCCGATCAAGGAGCTCGACCAGATCAAGCCCAGCAAGGAGGACCGGAAACGGTCCGATTACCTGCTCTATGTCCTGGCCCCCGTCAAGGCGGACAGCACCGCGCGCTGACGCCTTCGATTCGCTTCCCCCGCCCCGCGCCCGGACCCTGCTTGCCCGCGCGCTTCGCCTCCGGTGTCCGATCTGCGGCGGCCGGCCCATCCTGCTGAGCTGGTTTACCGTGGCACCGTCCTGCCCGGTGTGCGGGCTGCATACCGACCGGGACGAGCCGGGGTACTGGATCGGGAGCTACACCATCAATCTCTTTTTCACCGA
>JBGPVQ010000028.1:0-13243 GCA_041491785.1 Gemmatimonadota bacterium
CGAGCTGCTCCTCAAGGTCGTCGACGAGGCGGTGCAGCGGTTCGAGCGGGTTCGGGCCGCCGAGGCGCTGACCCAGAACGTGCCGGCATGAACCGGACTGCGATTGCCCTGCTGATCCGTCCGCTCACCGCCCTCGATCGTCCCGCAGTGGAGGGAATGACCCGCGCGAGCGGGGTGTTCCGGTCCGACGAGGTCAAAGTCGCGCTGGAGGTCTTCGATGCCGCCCTGGGTGTCGGCCGCCCGCGGGACCTCGATTACGAAACCGCCGGGGCCGAGCTGGATGGCGAGGTTCTCGGGTGGATCTGCTGGGGGCCGACGCCCTGCACGATGGGCACTTTCGACCTGTACTGGATCGTGGTGCGGCCCGACAGCCAGGGGCAGGGGGTGGGGGCCGCCCTGGTCGAGGAAATGGAGCGGCGGATTGCCGGGCGGGTGCGTATCGTCGTGGTCGAGACCGCGGGGCGGGGCGAGTATGCCGCCACCCGCGCCTTCTACGATGCCCGGGGCTATCGGGTGGCGGCGCGGATCGCCGACTACTATGCTCCGGGGGATGATCTGGTCACCTACGTGAAGCGGTTCGAGTCGGCGACTGCGGGGACGTGAAGCATGTCCACCTGGCAGGAGGTGCTCAAGCAGCGCTCCATCACCAGCATCGAGGCGCTCGCCGAGCGGTTTGGTCCGGAGCATTTTCCCCCCGAGCATCACGCCCGCCTCCGCCAGGCCATCGACAATTTCGAGTTCCGGATTTCCCCGCCGATGGTAGACCTGATCAAGTCCCCCGACGACCCGATCTGGCGGCAGTATATCCCGACCCTGCAAGAGCTGGACGTGGTGGACGGGATCGTGGACTCGCTTTCCGAGGACCGCGACAGCCCGGTCCCCAACATCACCCATCGGTACCCCGACCGGGCGCTCTTCCTGGTTTCCCCGGTGTGTGCCAGCTACTGCCGCTTCTGCACGCGAAGGCGGAAGGTGGGAGACCCGGAAAAAATCCCGATGTCCCAGTTCGAGTCCGCCTTCCAGTATCTCGAGGGGCACCCGGAAATCCGGGACGTCATCATGTCGGGCGGCGACCCGCTGATGCTCTCCGACCGCCGGCTGGAGTCCATTCTCACCCGGCTCCGTGCCATCGAGCACCTGGAAATCATCCGGATCGGCAGCCGGGTGCCCTGTCACCTGCCGGAACGGATCACGCCGGAGCTCTGCGACATCCTCCGGAAATTCCACCCGCTCTTCCTCAACACGCACTTCAACCACCCCGACGAGCTCACGCCCGCCGCGGTGCATGGGCTGGGGATGCTGGCGGACGCCGGCATCCCACTGGGGTGCCAGACGGTGCTGCTCAAGGGAGTGAACGATACGCCCGAGGTGATGGTTCGGCTGATGCAGCGGCTGCTGATGGCGCGGGTGCGGCCGTACTACATCTACATGGCGGACCAGGTGGCCGGCGGAGAACACTTCCGGACCACCCTCGAGACCGGCCTCCGGATCATGAAGGCGCTGCGGGGGTGGACCAGCGGCCTGGCCAATCCCCACTTCGTCATCGATGCCCCGGGCGGAGGTGGCAAGGTTCCGCTCCTCCCCGAGTATGTGGAGAGTATCTCCGCGGACGAGGTCGTGATGCGGAACTTCAAGGGGGAGCGGTACGTCTACCGCCAGCCCAAGGGGCCGGCGCCGGCGCGCACCCATATGTCCGACCCGGAATACCACCTGCAGCCATTGCCTTAGATCTCGGGGCGGGTCGAGCCGCCCGTGGCGAGACCTAACGCACTCCAAGGTAAGCAATACCGCCCGGCCATCGCCGGGCGGTTCTGCTTCGAGGAACCTGCTTCCGCGGTCAGAACGAGCCGGTCGCGATGACGGCACCACCACCGGTGCGCACCTCGACCGCCTGCCCGGCCACCGACGCGGAAACCGTACTGCCGAGGCGGGTGTTCAGGTCCAGCTCCGCCTCACCCAGCGCGCTGACGACCGCGCTGCCGACCTTCACGCCGCCCACGAAGAAATCGACCGACGTACCGGCCAGCGCGACCAACTCCTCGACCTCGATCTCCAGCTCGCGCTGTCCGCCCTGTGCGGTGAACTTGGCCTTGCCCTTCGCGTGTCCGAACGCCGCCGAACCGACCAGAGAGATCTCCAGGCGGGTCTTCGGGGCGGTGTTCCCGTAGTAGCCGGTGCCGGTGCCGGTGGGGGTAGTGGTGGAGCTCTGGGTCTGGAGCTGGGCGCTCGGGCCGGTCGGAGAGTTGCTACAGGCGGCTGCGAGGACGAGGGCGAGGCCGGGGACGATGGACGACAGCGGACGGGACATGGGGCACCTCTATGAAGAGAGTTTTCGACTCTACCAGCGCCTTTGCGCTGCGGATGCTCCTCTCCTATTCAGGGCGTGTGCCAAGAGTGGTCGTTGAGCGAATGCGTTGAAGCTGAAGCACTTGGCGGAATTGGATCGGCTGAGTCTTGCGAGAGCGCGGAACATTTCGATCCGATGGGTATCGTCGCGTTGCAACCCGGTGCGGGAGGCCGAGTATGTTTGGCATCGGTCCTGCCTAATACACCCTCAACAGTTCGTCGGCCATCCGCTGGTGTACACTCATTGTTCGAGGGATCCATGTCATCGTGGTCAATGAAGCGGGTGCGAGTGCTCGGGCTGCTCGTCCTTGCCAGTTGCGGTTCCGCCGGCACCGATACGGTCCCGCCCGAAACTCGACCGCCGGCCGAGCTCTCGATCATTCTCCTCGCCCCCAACCACCCGGCGTTCTTCAATACGTCGACATCATTCTGGGCCAAGCCCGGTCGGGATGTGGAGGGATTCCTCTACTTTCAGGATTCGGGTGGCGGCCGGGGCGAGGCGTACGCCCGGCTTCGGGTGCGGACACAGAGTCTCAAGGCGTTTCCCGATGGGCGTCCGTTCGGGGCGAATGACTCGGTCGAGATCACCCTGAGCGTCGCCGACAATGATCGGGTCTTGCTGCAAATGCTCCCTTCGGGTCTCCAGTTTGCCTCCGATGATCCAGCCGAGTTGAAGATCGAGTACCTACACGCCGACCAGGACTACAACCGGGACGGGAAGGTCGACTCGCAGGATGCCGACATCCAAAGCCGGCTGGCGATCTGGCGCCAGGAACAGATTGGTGGAGTCTTTACCAAGATTGCTTCGGTCAATCTGGAGGGCATCCGCGAGCTCCAGGCGAAGCTCTTCTCCTTCAGCCGATTCGCAATTTCATACTGAGATTCGGCTCCGCTGACCCGCCTGTCGGCCAGGGGCGGTGTTGCGCGACGGCGTAACGAATCGTGGCAGTGCGTATCGAATCGTTTCGGCCCGACTCTGGCCTGGTTCCTCACTCCCGCCCCATTCCCAACGGTACCAATTCGTTCCCTGATTTCGGGGACCGGGTATCAAGCATGCAACAACCAACTGATCGGATCCTGGCATCCGACCACCCACCAATCGGCTGAGGTTCCCGGTGCCGTTGCGGTTGCTGAACACCCTTCGCCCCTCCGCCGCGCGCGACTTCGCGGCCTCCGGGGGCACGCCGGGCCGCGCGGCGACGCCGGACGGTATCTTTCCGATCCCTTCGGCCCGGACCGGGCCAGTCGTTGAGCGTGGGATTCGGCAAGGGCGCGGTGCTATGGGTGAACCAATCGGGCCCGTCGCGATCATCCGATTGTCGGACAGCTTCGAGCAGTCGATTCTCGCACTCGCCGCCGAAATCGGGTTCGGGATCGTCGGATTTGATCCGGACACCGAAGTTCTGCGGGACGAATGCCTCGCCGTGCTTCTTCTGGCGGGGGGGGCGGAGGCGAAGGCGGTCGAGCTGCTGGCTCGACTCGGCCCCGACCCGCGGCCCCGGTATGTGATCGGGGCGTCCGAGGACTATCGGCTTGCGGCCCGGGCGGTTGGCAACGGGGCGACGGACTATTTCGCTGTCCCCGGCGATCTCGACCTGCTCCGCCGCACCCTCGAGCGCGGAGCGGCGGACTGGCGGTCTGCGCGGGAAGCGGAGCGGTTCGCGGCGGAAGAGCGTCGCCTCATCGGGTTCGACGCAATCCTGGGCCAGAGCTCGTCGCTGCGCGCCGTCCTCGATCAGGCGCGGCGAGTCGCCGCGCACCGGGATGCCTCGGTGCTCTTGGGAGGGGAAACCGGAACCGGCAAGGAATTGCTGGCGCGGGCAATTCACTATCACAGTCCGCGATCCGCCGCGCCGTTCGTCGAGATTAACTGCACCGCGATTCCCGCCAATCTCCTCGAGAGCGAGCTCTTCGGCCATGAAAAGGGCGCCTTCACCGGCGCAATTGCCGCCAAGCCTGGGCTGTTCGAGCTGGCCGACGGCGGCACGATTCTTCTCGACGAGATCGGGCACCTCCCGATGGAGTCGCAACCGAAGCTGCTCCGGGTGCTCGAGGCCCGCCAGGTCCGCCGGGTCGGCGGGCATCAGACGCGGCCCGTCGATGTCCGGGTCATCGGGGCGACCAACGTGGACCTCCCGGCGGCGGTGGCGCGCGGCGAGTTCCGGGAAGACCTGTACTACCGGCTCCATGTGGTGGCGCTCACCCTCCCGCCGCTCCGGCAGCGAAACGGTGACGTCGAACTCCTGGCGGAAGCCTTCGCGAGTGGCCTCGCCACCAAGTACGGACTGCCGGTTCCCACCCTGACGACGCAAGCCCGGCAGGCGCTGCGGTCCCACTCTTGGCCCGGCAACATCCGCGAGCTGCGCAACGCCATCGAGCGCGCTCTGGTGCTCTCTCCGCCGGGGATCCTCGAGCTCGGCGATCTGGCGGCGGAGTCGGCGGCACGTCCCGTCGGCGGTGAGTCGGGCCTGCCGTTTCCGGCGCCGCTGGCCACGGTTATCCGCGCCGCGGTGGACGCGATGCTCCTGGAGACCGGCGGCAACAAGAGTGAAGCAGCGCGGCGGCTCGACATCTCCCGGCCTCGCCTCCAGCGCATTCTCGACGGCCTTGTCGAATGACGCCGCCCATGTCCACCTGGTCTCCTGACGATCCGCTTCCGCATCTGCGCTCCCTCCTTGCCGAGGGTCGCTATCAGGAAGTGTTCGACGCCTACCCGCTCGAGCTCGGCGCGCCTGCCGCCCGCGATCCTGCGGTGGCATTGTCGGTTGCGACGGCCGCCACGCGGCTCGGCGCGCTCGACGTCGGGGAGGACCTGGCCAGTCGAGCCCACGAGGCCTTTCGGGAACGGATCGACGACGACGGCCGGATGCGGTCGCTCAATCTCCTCGGGGCGGTGCACTTCGAACGCGGCGCCCTGGCCGAGGCGGCGGGTCATTTCTCCCAGGCGCTGGAGCTGAGCCGGGCACTCAAGGATGTGAAATTCCGGGCCCGGGTCGCCAACAACCTGGCGACGGTCGTCTATCTCCAGGGCTGGCCGGAAGAGGCCCGGAGTCTTTTCCGGGAAGCCCTGCTCGCCTCTCAACGGCTCGGTGACCGCCGGGGGCTGGCCGACACCTATCACAACCTGGGAATTGCCTTACGGGATATCGGGGAGCTCGTAGAGGCGCGGCGCGCCGAAGAGCAGGCGGTCCGTCACGCCGAACAGGTGGGCGATCCCGCGCTCATCGCTCTCACCCTGACCGGGTACGCCGAAACCGCCCTCGCCGAAGGGGAGATGGAGGTCTCCGCCGAAGCGCTCAGTCGGGCAGCCGCCCTGGCGAAGGCCGCCGGGAACGCCCTGGGTGAGGCGGAAGTGGAGCGGGTCCGCGCCGAGCATGCCCTCAAGAGCGGCGATCCCACGCTCGCGCTCACCCGGGCCGAGGCCGCCCGGACGACCGCCGAAGGACTCGGCAGCCGCCAGCTGGAGGGCGAGTGCGCCGCGATTCAGTCCCGTGCCCTAGCCGCGCTCGGCCGCCGCGGCGAAGCCGAGGCGTGCCGGGGCCATGCCGAGCAGATCTTTCAGCAACTGGGCGCGGTCCACCTGCTGGCCCGGTTGGACCAGGGAGCCTCCTAGCTCATGGCCGGAGCGACCAGGATCCCAATCCCGCAAGCCAGGAGTAGGGATTGATCTTCACGCCCTCCAGCCGCCTGGCAACTCCGGCCACATTCATCGGCGTGTAGAGCCAGATCGCCGGCGCATCGGAGTTCAGCGTATCGAGCGCCTCCCGCCAGGCCGCGAGCGCGGCGGCGGGACTCCCCCGGAAATCGGATGCTTGCCGGTACAGCCGATCGAACGCCGGGTTCCGGTAGTGGGTGTAGTTGAGCACACCGATTCCCGCCGAAGTCCACTGGGGGCCCAGACTTCTCGGACTCGGCTCGTCGAGCCAGGCGCCGATGAAGCTCTCGAAGCGCCCGGTACGGAGCCGCTCCTGGAATACCGGAAAGTCGACGGTGGTGACCGTTGCCTTGACCCCGGCACGACGCCACATCTCCTGCACCACCTGCGCCAGGTTCCGCCGCGCAATGCTGCTGCCCGGGACCAGGATGTCGACCGCCAGCGGGCGCCCCGCCTTTTGCCGGATCCCGTTCGCCGCCCTGGTCCATCCCGCCGCATCGAGCAGCCGCGCCGCCTCGCTCGCATCGAATGACGCCGCGACGATCGCCGGATCATTGATCCAGAGATTCCGGGACATCGGGCCGGGCGGAGCCACCGCACCGGGCCCAAAGATCGCCCGTGCGGCGGTGGTTCGGTCGGTTGCGCGGGACAGCGCTCGGCGCACCTCGCGGGGCTGCGCCGGGCCCCGACCGCCCTCCGCCAGGTTGAAGCCGAGGAACCCGTAGACCGCCGAGGGATAGGGGATAATGGCCAGGGCGGAATCGGCGGCGACCCGCGCCACGCGGGCCGAGTCTCCGATCGATTCCAGCAGATCGGCCTCGTGGCTCAAGAGGAGATTCATCGCCGCGTCCTGATCGCCGGTGAACCGCCAGATCACCCGCCGAACTACCGGGCCGCCGCCCTCCCCACCCACCCGCTCCAACGTGAGGGATTGACCCTTGGTCCTCGCCGTGAGGCGAAATGGTCCGGAGCCGACCAGGTGACTCGCGGCGGTATCGTCGGCCCAGCGTGCTCGGGGGATCGAGTCCCAAATGTGGCGCGGGATGATCCGCACGTGCCAGGTGGCGTCGTACCACTGCTCCGGATCGGGAGAGCGGAAGTGGATCAGGACGGTGGAATCGTCCGCGGCGCTGGCGGTCACTCGTCCGGCAAGAGTGGGCCGTGCCTGGGAGTCCACCACACTGTCGGCGTAGGCATCGAAGGAGAATGCGACGTCCGCCGCACGGACCGCTGGTCCATCGTGCCAGCGCGCGCCGGAACGAAGATGGAATCGGAGCGTGACCGAATCGACCCGGTCCCAGCGAGCGGCCAGCCGCGCATCGTAGGCGGTGCTGTCCAGCGGTGATCCCCCGGCCCGCAATTCGGCCAGCCGATCGAAGATCAGATCACTGACATCTCGGCCGACCGTCTCGCCGACCAGCGGAGGGAGGAGCGCATCCGGCTCGCCGGCCGCGCTGATGACGAGCGTGTCGCAGTGGGGGCAGCTCGCTCGCTCTCTGCAGCCGTCCGCGGCGAGGAAAAGACCGACCGCTCCCATCGCCAGCCATCCCACCCAGCCCGCATGACCCGGGATCCTTTGAATCACGCAACAAACAACGAGGCGTCTCCGCTTCCGGGGCATCGCTGTCCTCAGGGGATGGAGGCTTGCCAAAGATGAGCGGGCGCTGCCGGGCGCGAAAGCGCCGCGCCGTCTGTGGGATGTCCGCCACAAGCGATTCCTTAACACCCCGGAAGTCGAGCCTCCCTCGAGTTCCGGGCGACCCTCTCGGAGGCGCCCGAGCGGTCAGCTGCCACGCGGTGCAGGGTCGGAGGTTCAGGCTCGCGATGGGCTTAGGGATTAACTGACCAAATAGCGTATTGTTTTGATTCAGCTATCAAATTGTGGGCACGCGAGTTGCGAAAGTCGCAGACAAGATTATTGACAGTATGCCTTAGACGTTCCGAACTCGGAGGCGTGCCATGCGTCACCAGCGCCAGTTCATCAACACGATTCTTGGAGTTGTGATCGGCGTCGGCGCATGCTCGCAGGCGCCGATGACGGCCCCGGATCAGCGTGAACTCCGAGTCCTCCCGCCCCTCTCGGCGTTCCAGGTTTCGCCGACCCCGATGCTGGGCGCTGCCGGGGACCTCGGAAACACGAGTCCGTACCTGAGGTGCAAGCCCCTCAAGCACGACAAAAAGGCCCAGGGCATCGACGCCAAGGGTGGGAGCCTGGACATCGGCCCTCACACCCTCGTCATCCCTCCGGGCGCGCTCGCCAAGAAGACGTGGATTACGGCCGAGATCCTCGGCGACGATGTGAACTCGATCAAGTTTTCGCCCGAGGGGCTCCAGTTCCTTGCGCCCACCTACCTGTTCATGAGCTACCAGAACTGTGGTGCCGGCGGGCCGGGCTCTCTGGAGGTCGTGTATGCCAGCGATGACTTGGCGATGATTCTCCAGCAGCTCCCGTCCGTCGATATCAAGTCGGCCGGGTCGGTGGTCGCGCTGGTGACCCACTTCTCTCGCTATGCGGTGGCGTACTAGGGCCGGACCCACGGCTGCGACCATTCGGTGTACCGTGCGGTGTTCACCTTCGACCCGGTAGCGGGAGATGACTGAATCAATGTCTTCGAACCCGATGCGCTCCACCCCGCCGTCTCCGGAGCCCGAGCTTTCCCCTGCCGCGACACGACTGCGCGCTGGACGAGGCCATGACCGGGCCGGCAGGCTGGATGAAGCGACGGCGGCTTATCAACAGGCCGTCAGTCTCGCGGAGGAGCAGAGCGAGCGGCACGTCCTCGTCGAGGCCCTCCGGCGGCTCGGAGTCCTGGCCCACCGCCGGAACGGGCCGGCACGAGCCCGCGAGCTTTGCCGGCGCAGCCATGACGAGGCCGTGGCCCTGGGCGACGAGACCCTCGCAGGAGAGGCGCTCAACGCCCTGGCGGGCTTCGACTTCGAGGCTGGAAGAATCGGCGTCGCGCGGGGAACCTACGTGCGAGCCCTGAGCTTCGCGGGAAACGCGGCGGCGCTCCGTGGCCGCATCGAGCAGAACCTCGGCATTCTCGACAGCGTGCAGGGCCATCATCTGGCCGCCCTGGAGCACTACCGTTGTTCACTCACGGCGTTCGAAAAGGCGGGTGACGATGCGGGGTGCGCCCTCGCCTACCACAACCTGGGGCTCACCGCGATGCGCCGCGGCGAGCTCGATCAGGCTGAGCGGGGGTTGCAGCAGAGCGCCACGATGGCGGCCCGGATCGGCGACCTGCACCTGCAGGCGCTGTGCGATCTCAATCTGGCCGAGTTGGACCATGCCAGGCAGCGCCACGACGAGGCTACGCAACGCGCCGAGGCGGCGCTCCGGGTGTTCGATCGGCTCGGCGCGCAGAGCGACAAGGCCACCGCCTACAAGATCCTCGGGATGGTTTTCCGGGACACCGGCCGACTGGCGCTTGCGGGGCAGTATCTCAACACGGCGCTGGCGCTCGCTTCGGAGACCGGATCCGTGCTTGGCCAGGCGGAGGCCCTGCGGGAGCTGGGTCGGCTTCATCAGAGCGGTGGACGAAAGCGCGAGGCGCTCTCCGCGCTGGTCGAGGCGCGCGATCTCTTCGGGCAGCTCGAAGCCCGTCTTGATCTGCAGGACGTGAATCAGCGCATCATGGAGCTGGCGGCCTAACCCGGCTCCCGCGGGCTGCCCCGATCGTCGTCGCACTATTCCCGCACTCATCCCGAGGTACTCGCCGCCACGCCACGGTTTCCACCGGGGCGTGTGGCCCTGCCTGGGGGGTACCCCTATTCTGCAGTTCGATCCATGGCCGCAGGTCGGTTGGGGACAATAGGTTGGCCGGTACTGAATAATTGTCATGCGGTACCTAATATCGTATGATGTTGCAGGCACAGTAGTTGCAACTAGATATCGTCAAGAATCGGACGGTAACGATGAAGTTGACCCAAGCCACGGATCGGAGGGCTGGTCATGAGTCGGCCAGCGCTGTTCCTGAATTCCCGGCACGGCGTCCTCGGCGCCGCCGCCGCAGGCACCGGCGAACCAGCCACGCCCATGGAGCCAGCGGTTCCGGCCTTCGCGCAGGCGTCGATCGGTGCAGGCACCAGCGCGGAGTTCCCCAACTGCAAGCCGCTCCCGGCGCTGATCGGCGCCGACCGCGTCGGGTCGGTCTGGTTGGGGTGCGGGGGCCCGCGGTTCCCTGGTGCCGCGATCCGGATCTTGGGCTACCCATCCTGCACCAGGCACCGCTTTAATAGCGGCCTCGTCAACCACTTCTCCCGCCACCCGATTGCCCACTGACCGGATGGCCATGGACCGATCGGTTCCTCCACCGCGTCCGGATCCGGAGCTGCGCTCCGCTGGGGCGAGGCTCCGGACCGGGTGTGCTCACGACCGCGCCGGCCGGATGGACGAGGCGATCGCGGCGTATCAGCAGGCGGTGCAGTTGGCGGGGACCTCTGCCGAACCGGCCGTCCGGGTCGAGGCCCTTCGCCGTCTGGGTGTGGTGCACCACCGCCAGAACCAGCCGGAGCGGGCCCGCGAGCTCTGCCAGCGCAGCTACGCCGGTGCGCTCGAGCTGGGCGACCTCCCGCTGGCCGGTGAAGCACTGAATGCCCTGGCGGGGTTCGAGTTCGAGCTGGGGGAGATCGCCACCGCGCGCAGAGAGTTCACCAGCGCGCTCGCCTTCGCGCGGGACAGCGAGGCTCTGCGGGGCCGCATCGAGCAGAACCTCGGCATCCTGGCCAGCATCCAGGGGGATCACGCCAGCGCGATCGAGCACTATCGCCGCTCGCTCGAGGCGTTCGAGCAGGCCGGTGACGAGCGCGGCTGCGCCATCGCCTACCACAACCTCGGGATGATCGCCACCCACCGGGGCGAGCTCGACGAGGCCGAGCGGTCGTTCGGGCGCAGCGCGGTCATTGCGACGCGCGTCGGCGACGTTCACCTCGAGGGTCTCTGCGAGCTCAATCACGCCGAGGTGGTGCACGCCCGTCGGCAGTACCCCGAGGCGATGCGGCGGGCCGAGGCGGCCCTGGCGATCTTTGCGCAGCTCGGGGCCCGTATGGACCAGTGCGATGCCTATCGGGTCATCGGGATGGTGCTCCGGGATACCGGGCGCACGGCGCTGGCGGAGGAACGATTCCGGGGAGCCGTGGCGCTGGCGGTGGAGACCGGCTGGGTGCTGGGCCAGGCCGAGGCTTCCCGCGAGCTCGCCCGGCTCTACCAGGGCACCGGCCGGAATCAGGAAGCCCTGACTATCCTGAACTCCGCGCACGGCCTGTTCAGCCGACTCGATGCCCGGGTCGATCTGGTGGATGTGGCCCGGAAGATGAGCGACCTCGAGGGCGCCTTCCTCGCGGTGGTCCGGGACTGGGGCCAGTCGATCGAATCGGCGGATCGATACACCTTCGGCCACAGCGAGCGGGTGGCCGGGTACGCCGAGGCGGTGGCCCGGGCTCTCGAGCTCGATACCATGGAGCGGACCACGGTGCGCCTCGGCGCCTATCTGCACGATGTCGGGAAGGTCCGGGTGCCCCACGAGATCCTCAACAAACCGGGCCGCCTGACTGACGACGAGTTCGACATCATGAAGCTCCACCCGGTGTACGGTGTCGAGATGCTGGAGGGGGTGGAGTTTCCCTGGGACCTCAAGTCGATCATTCGCTGGCACCACGAAAAGCTCGACGGGACCGGATACCCCGACCGGCTCCAGGGTGAGGAGATTCCGCTCAGCGCCCAGATCATCGGCATGGTGGACGTCTTCGACGCCCTGACCACCACCCGGAGCTACCGCCCGGCCATGGCGCGAGAGGCGGCCCTCACCGAGCTCGAGCGCTGCCGCCACTGGTGGCTGCCCCGGGTGTACGATGCCTTCATACGCTCCGTGGGCACACCCGGCTGTCGGGAGGAAATGACCGCGGCCGCCTGACCGGAGCGGTGGGCGGTTTTCGCCGTTAACTTTCCAGTTCATGCCCGCCTCCATCGCCCTGGTGACCGGGGCCACCCTGGGGATCGGCCGCGCCACGGCGTTCGCGCTGGGCCGCGCCGGATTCCGCGTCGGGGTCTGCGCGCGCACCGCGGCCAAGGTGGACGCCCTGCTGGGAGAGCTCCGGGCCGCCGGAATCACCGCAGCCGGCCGCCCCACCGACGTGGCCGATCCGGCCCAGGTGCGTAGTCTGGTCGAGCTGGTGACCCGCGAGCTCGGGCCCATCGACACCCTCATCAACAACGCCGGCATCGCCGTCATTCGCCCCTTCTCCGAGCTTACGCTCGAGGAGTGGGATGCCACCATGGCGACCAATGTCCGGAGCCTCTACGTGGTGACCCGGGAGGTGCTGCCCGGGATGCTCGCCCGGAAACGCGGGGCGATCGTCAACGTGGCGAGCCTGGCGGGCAAGAACGCCTTCGTCGGCGGTACCGCGTACGTCGCGTCGAAGCACGCAGTGCTGGGATTCAGCCGGAGCCTGATGCTGGAGGTGCGGAAGCAGGGGGTCCGGGTGCTGGCGATCTGCCCCGGCTCGGTGGACACCGCGCTTATCCGGAACCAGACCATGCTCCCGAGGCACGAGGGGACCATTCTCGAGCCGGAGGACGTTGCCCAGGCGATTCTCGACGCTCTCAGGATGCCGGAGCGCGCTCTGCTGAGCGAGATCGACCTCCGCCCAGCCAACCCGTGACCGAGATGCCGAGTTCGTCCCCCGCCGTCCGTCCCGCCCGGGATCCAGTGGTGCTGGTGGATCGCTGTGTCTGCCGGCAGAAGAGCTTTGCCGAGCTGCTGCCCCTCGCGCGGGCGGGAGGGTGGGGGGTGGCCGAGCTGGGCCGGCAGACCGGCTGCGGAGACCAGTGCGGGCTCTGCCGCCCATATCTGCGGCGAATGCTCTCCACCGGCGAGACCGCGTTCGGCTTCCTCCTCCCGCCCGACGCCGCATGACCGAGCCCACCACCGCGGAGCGGATCGCGCCGCAGTTCCGGGAGGACGACGAGGACGAGGCTTCGCCCGCCCCGCAGGCGGGTTTCTGGAGCGGGCTTTATCGCCCGGCGCCCATCGTTACCCTGACGATGATCATCGGATGGTCGGCGATCTATTTCGCGTATCACGGCCACTGGCTGGGAGTGGTCCTGGCCCTGATCACCATGACCGGGGGCATCGTGTCGGTCTTGCGGGGCCGGGCGCTTGGCCGCCGCCGGCGGGGCCGCATGGGCGCCGCGATCGAGGCCGCCGCCGCGCGGAATCGGGAGCTCGAGGTGCTGCGCCG
>JBGPVQ010000029.1:0-13235 GCA_041491785.1 Gemmatimonadota bacterium
ATCATGTGCACCACGCGGGAGCGGAGGCTTGAGGCCCTGGTGCGGGCAAGGCAGTCACCCTATCTCTGCAAGGTGGAGCGGGAAAGCCCGTTTTCTCTCAGCGCCGAGATGATTTCGGCCTGCGGGTTCCTGGAGGGGGACGGGATCCACTGTTCCCTCCACGGCCGGCGCCGGGCGGACGGGCGCCCAGCCAAGCCGGACCTCTGCAGCCACTGGCCGGAGGCCGGCGATACCACCCATCCGGGGTGTGTGTTCGCCCCTTCTTAACCGTTGGTGTGCAACAATCTGGCCCGCCTGGCGTCCTATGATCGGGAAGGTGGGCTGGAGCGCGCAACGAAGCCGGGAGTCTATGGACGACCTGGAACGGTTGTACAAGACGCATTATGCGGCGGTCGTCCGGTTCCTCTACCGGAAAATCTGGGACGCCGACCGTGCCGAAGATCTGGCGCAGGAGGTGTTCATCCGGGCCATGGCGCATCGGCCGGAAAAGCCTCGGGCCTGGATCTTCGCGGTCGCCGCGAATCTGGCCCGCGACGAGGCGCGCGCCGCCATCCGCCGGAAGAAACATCTGACCCTGCTCAAAGACGATCCGATCCCGCTCTCCACGCCGGACCCGTCGGCCGACGATGCGGTGGAACACGACGAACGTTGGGAGCAGGTGAGCGGGGCGTTGGCGACGTTGACCGAACGGGATCGAGAAGTGCTGCTGTTGTGGGATGCGGGACTCAGTTATCCGGAGGTCGCCGCGCAAACCGGGCTGGCCGTGGGTGCCGTCGGCACCACACTGGCGCGGGCTCGGAAGCGGCTGATTGAGGCCTATGACAAGATGGGATTCCAGCCGGCGCATGCGGCACGTTCCTGAAGTTGAGCTGCACGCCTATCTCGACCAGGCATTGAGCCGGTCGCAGTGCGTCGAAATCGAAACGCATCTGGCGACCTGCGCGCATTGTCACGGGCAGCGCGACGAAATCGCCGCGCTGCGCGACCGTACCACCGCCCTGCTCGGCCAGTTGACTCCCCGTTCCCTGATCCTGCCCCCGGCGTTCGAGACCCTGGCGGCGCGCAAGCCGGTCGTGGCCGCCGCCGCAGTGTGGCGAGACCGGTTCCGCCGTGCCGGTCTCTGGGCGGCCAGCCTGGCCGCGGCGGTGGGGGCCGGGTGGGCGGGCCGCAGCGTGTTCGATTCGCATCCGACTCCACCTGCGGTGGCTTCCAGCCTCCCCCATCCGCTCCCGGTACTGCTTGCCGACCCGGTCGCCGATTTGGCGCGGCAGGCAACGCCGATCCCGATCCAGGAACACCCGACCCGGTTCGTGGCGGCGCGGCCTGCGGGGTACCGGCAAGCCGATGCGATCGCCCCGGCACCGACGCTGCAACTGGTCGCCGCCTTGCTCCCGATGCACGAGGCATCGCCCGCCGGGCCGTTTGCGGTCACGCACCCGGATACCCACTCCCCGTTCGACCGGATCTGGCGCTCGGTGACGTGGGAAGAGGCGCTCCGGATCGCGGGGAGTGGACTCCCCTTCATCGAAGGGCTGCCGGTGGTCGGCGTGCTGCTCCAGCCCGGCGCCGCCGGCGAGCGTCCCACGGTCATCGTCGCCCAGCAGGATCCCGGTGGTGAGGTGATTCAGAGCATCGAGGGCCCGGTCGCCAAGGTGAGCGAGCTGCTCGATCGCCAGGCCACACCCGACCTCCACGCCAGCGAGCCGGCCCGCACCACCCCCGACTATGTGGAAGGCCCCGGAGGAGTGCGCCGGACCCTCCGGATCCTCTCGGTCACCGGCCGCCTCCCGGTGGATTCGCTCAACGCCCTCGCTCGGCTCGCCACGATTCGCTGACCGCGGACGATCCCGAACGCAACGCGCCCCCCGGCCACAGCGGCTCGGGGGGCGCGTCGTTTCGGACCCTCACCGCTATCGGGTGTGATCCCGCCGATCCAGCTCCGCCGGCATCGCGAAGTCCCGCGCCTTTTCGTCGTGGAAGAATTCCTCCCCATGTCCGTGCTTCCGCTCCTCCATCAGCGTGAGGAGCGCGAGTCGCGGGGAGACCATGGGGAAGGTCCGGGCGAAGACGCCGTAGCACAGGAGGAAGAATCCCAGGAAGCCGAGCATCGGCCCCGCCTCGGGAAGCCCGTAGGCCGGCCCGGAGAGCGAGGTGACCGAGGGAGTCACCAGCAGGTAGCGCTCCAGCCAGAGCGAGCCGAGGCTCACCGTGGCAAAGAGGCCCAGCAGCAACGGCGATTTCTTGGCCGAAACGAAGAGCAGCCCCCAGAAGGGAATCAGGAACATCCCGAGGAATACCGCGCGACCGATCGGGAGCCAGGGACCCCAGAGCCGGGCGAAGACGAACCCGGTTTCTTCGGGAAGATTGCCGTACCAGACCACCAGGAACTGGGACCACATCAAGTAGGCCCAGAACACGGTGAATCCGAAGCAGAGCTTGCCCAGGTCGTGGCGCTGCTTGGGGCTCACCAGGTCGGCGATTCCCAATTGCTTCCGGCCGTACAGCATGAGCAGGGCGAGCAGGGTGTGCGCTCCGAGGAACGACCCCATGAAGTAGAATCCGCCCAGCAGGTTGGAAAACCAGTGCGGCTGGAGCGCCATGATCCCATCGAACGCCACCACGGTCGCCACCAGGGCGTAGACGACGATGTAGAGTGGCGCCAGCCGCCGGATCCGGGACTCCTGCGCCGCGAGCCCTGCCGGCGAGTCATCGAATCCGCCGGCCCATTGGTCGTACATTGCGCGGCGCCCGTCCCGGACCCCCTCCCGAACCGCCGCCATGTCGGGCAGCAGATCGGCGCGGACCAGGAGCCACCCCACGGTGAAGAGCACCAGGAGGGAGAGAATCAGGCGCGCCGCCATGAACCCGTGGGACAACCAGAGCGCCTTGCCGGGCGAAAAGCTTGGCAGCTGCTCCTGCATGGGGCCGTAGATCGCCGGGTAGCCGAGGGTGAGGATCAGGACGCAGCCGGCCAGGGAAATCACCGCGAAGAACACCGTCGCTTCGGAGAAACGGATGATGACCCCCGACCACTTGGCATTGGCCGTCTTGTGCACCGCAGTGAGCGCAAGACTCCCCGCGGTGAGCCCGGTGAAGAAGAGCCAGTTGACGTGGAAGGCGTGCCACGCCCGGGGGCCGTTCCCGCCGCTCACCGCCACCACGAACAGCGCGGCCCCCACCGCGGCCAGCAGAGCACCCAGCTTGACGAAGAGGTTGTAGCGGCCGCTCACCGACCGGGCCACGAGCCGCTGCCGCAGATCGCGCTCGGTCATTCTACTTGGCCCCTCCCACCGCGGGAGTCACGGCGTCGTGCTGCAGTCTTCGGACGTAGTTCACGATGGCCCAGCGGTCCTGGCGCCGGTACACCTTGTCGCCGTAGCGGGACATGACGCCTCGGCCGTAGCGAATCATGCTGTAGAGATACCCGTCGGAGTACGCCATTGCCTTGGGCGTCAGGAGTGAAAGCGCGCCCACCTTGGGGCCCACCGGCCCGTCGGCGGCGCCGGCATTCCCGTGGCAGACCGCGCAGAACGTATGGTAGAGGGTGTCGCCCCGGGCGAGGGACGAGTCGGGGACCGTCGGGTTCACCAGCTTGTTCGCCGTCGCCGGATTCGCCGCGGCGAATTCCGCCGACCAGTCCGCCTCGGCGCCGGTGATCGGGACGGTGCCCGGCACGGTGTTGCGCGGAACGTCGGCCCGCCCGTAGGGGTGCACCGCGCGCGACTTGATCATGTGGTCGAACCAAGGCACCGCCTTCATCAGGTCGTCCGGCGACCAGGCGTTGTAGTACGCGTCGCATCCGCAGAGGAGCAGGACCGCGGCTGCGGCCAGGAGCCTACGCGCCATGGATCGTGACCTCCTCCGAACCGGCGCTCGCCAGCAGGTGGCGAACTCCCGCGGACTGATCCGGCCCGCACGGCACGAAGATTCCGATCCGATCGTCGCTGAAGAGCGGATGGTAGGCCCGGCCCTTGAGCGACTTGACCAGGGAGAGGATGATTATGCCCGCCACGGTGCAGAGGGAGCCGTACAGGATGGTGAGCTCGAAGGCGAGCACGACGTAGGGCGGGACCGGCGCAATCGGCTTTCCACCCACCAGCAACGGCCAGTCCCGCGACATCCAGATCGTCATGGCGAACCCGGCGGCGCAGCCGGTGAGCCCACCGATGAGGGCGAAGAGGCGCACCCAGCTGACCGGCTGGTCGAGGGCATCCTCGATTTCGTGATTGGGCGCCGCAGTATACACCGTCAGGTCGTCGAACCCTTTGGCCTTGAGGGAGCCGATCGCCTCAACCGCGGAGTCCACGTACAGGAACGACGCGAGGACCCCAGGCACCGTCTTCGCGCCCATCAGTGTCCTCCTCCGTGCTTCCGGGGGTAGGGTATCATTTCCTTGATCTCCTGAATCGCGACCACCGGGAAGGTCCGGGCGAAGAGCAGGAAGTACATCAGAAACCACCCGAACGACCCGATCAGGATGCCCCAATCCGCCCAGGTGACCGCGGGAACCTGCCAGGCGCCGGGGAGATAGTCGTTGCTGAGGGACGAGGCGATGATCACGAATCGCTCGAACCACATCCCGAGGTTGATGAAGAGCGAGATCAGGAAGAGCGCGGTCAGATTGGTGCGAATCTTCCGGAACCACAGAAGCTGGCTCACGAACGCGTTGCAGATGATCATGGTCCACCCCGCCCACCACATCGGCCCGAAGGCCCGGCGCCAGAAGGTGGTCTGCTCGAAGGCGTTGCCGCTGTACCACGCCACGAAGTACTCCATGGCGTAGGCGTAGAACAGGATCGAACCGGTGAGCAGCGTCAGCTTGGCGAGATTGTCGAAGTGGTAATCCGTCATCATGTGCTCGAGCTTGAGCACCTTGCGAAGCGGAATCAGCAGGGTCAGCACCATGCCGATGCCGGAATAGATCGCGCCCGCCACGAAGTACGGTGCGAAGATGGTGCCGTGCCAGCCCGGGATGATGGACATCGCGAAATCCCAGGACACCACCGAGTGCACCGACAGCACCAGGGGTGTGGCGAGCGCGGCCAGATAGAGGTAGCCCCGGGAGTAGTGCCTCCACTGGCTGTCGGCGCCGGTCCAGCCCAGGGAGACCAGGTTGTAGATGCTGTGCCGCCATCCGGTCACTTTGTCCCGGATGGCGGAGACGTCGGGAATCAAGCCGACCACGAGGAAGGTGGTGGAGACCGTGAAGTACGTGGTGATCGCGAAGACGTCCCAGATGAGGGGCGACTTGAAGTTCGGCCAGAGGAACCGCTGGTTCGGGTAGGGCAGCAGCCAGTAGAAGACCCACTGCCGTCCGATGTGGATGATCGGGAACAGCGCCGCGGTCATCACCGCGAAGACCGTCATCGCCTCGGTCGAGCGATAGACCACCGTGCGCCAGGGTGACCGGAACAGAAACAGAATCGCCGAGATCAGGGTTCCCGCGTGGCCGATGCCGATCCAGAACACGAACGTGGTGATGTAGACGCTCCACATGACCGGGGGCGTGTATCCCGCCAGACCCAGCCCCTCCTTGAGCAGCATCACGAAGGTCCCGAGTCCGACCAGGAACATTCCCACCGCGCCGAAGAGCGCGAGGTAGTACCCGCGGCTCGGGGTGCCCAGCGTCGCCAGGACGTCGCGGGTGACCTCCGCGTGAGTCTGGGTCGGCCGGTGGGGATCGTGCACGATCGCGGTCATGCCTGGACCCGGGCGAGATAGGTGATGCTGGGCCGCACGTTGGTTTCCTCGAGGACGTGGTACCCGCGGTGGTCCTGCTTGGCCTTCACCACGCGGCTGTCCGAATCGCTCACGTTGCCGAAGACGATCGCCCCGGACGGACAGGCCTGCTGACAGGCGGTCACGACATCGCCGTCGTGAATCGGGCGGTCCTCCAGACGCGCCTGATTCTGCGCCCCCCGGATCCGCTGGACGCAGAAGGTGCACTTCTCCATGACGCCGCGGGCCCGCACCGTGACATCCGGATTGAGCTGGAGGTTGAGCGGGTCCTCGAAGGAGCGCTGGGCGTAAGGGAACCAGTTGAAGTAACGCACCTTGTAGGGACAGTTGTTGCTGCAGTATCGCGTGCCGACGCACCGGTTGTAGACCTGCCCGTTGAGGCCGTCCGCCGTGTGGTACGAGGCGTACACCGGGCAGACCGGCTCGCAGGGGGCGTTCTCACAATGCTGGCAGAGCATCGGAGCGAAGCGCGCGGCGAAGGGCTCGCCCGGCTCCGTACCGCCCTCGAAGTACCGTTCGATGCGCATCCAGCTCATCTCGCGGCCGCGGAGCACGTTGTCGTAGCCGACCCACGGGATGTTGTTCTCCGAATAACAGGCGGTGACGCAGGCCGAGCAGCCGGTGCACTTGGCCAGGTCGATCACCATCCCCCAGCGGGGCTGCGCGGTGGCGTAGGCGCCGAGCTTCTGCTTGTCCACCTGCGCGGCGCGGAACCCGGCGATTGCGCCCTGCTCCCGCTCGGGATTGACCTCGTGCTGCTCCTCCCCGGCCTGGCGGAGCGACTCTTCGACCGTGTAGCCCTTCTTGGCGTGGGTCAGCGGCATCGCCTCGGAAATGTGCCGTCCGAGCTGACGCGGGTTACCGTCGGTGCGGGCCAGCTGGTGGAACTCGCGGGTCTTCTCGAGCGAGACTTTCGTGCTCAGGTAGGGGAGGAAGCCGTTCCCTCCCTTGGCGCCGAGGAGGTCGAGGGCATTGGCCCCGAGGCCCTGGGCGTATTTCCCGTAGGCGGTGTGCCCCAGTCCGAGCGGGGACGCCACCACGTCGGGCCGGACGCCGGGGTAGACGTACGCCGGTACCTCGATCACGCCGTGCGGTGACCGGACCCGCAGCACCTCGCCGTTCCGGACGTCCAGGCGGGCGGCGGTCTCGGGATGCAGCTCCACCCAGGATCCCCAGGTGATCTTGGTGACCGGATCGGGATTCTCCAGCAGCCACGGCCGGTTGGCGCCCCGGCCGTCGAAGTACATCGAGGAAGGCGCCGGGAGAAATACGAATTCGCCGTCGCCATCGAGGGCGGGCGCCGTGAAGCTCACCTGGGCCGCGGTGGCCGCCAGGCGAACCGTCGTAGCGGGCGGGTCCTCATAGAGCCCGCCCCGCTGCAGGGCGTCCCGCCAGAACTGGTCGGCGTCGGCGGCTCCCCGGGCCTTCCCAAGGTCGGCCCACTGCTGTTTGAGGTGCGCTTCGAACGACGGCGCCGTGAACCGGGCCAGCGCTCCGCCCACCTTCTGGGCGGTGCGGAGCAATACGTCGCCGGTGGCCAGAGTCTTGAACACCGGGGTCATGACCGGCTGCATCAGCCCGCGCACGCCCGCCCGCGGGCGGAGGTCGTCCCAGCGCTCCAGCGCGTGGTGCCCGGGGAGCAGGAGGTCGCAGAGCGCCGCGGTCTCGTCCGGAAAGAGCGAGGTGCTCACCTTGAAGGGCACCTTGGCCATCGCCGCCGCGAACCCGGCACTCTTGGGAAGCGCGTACGCCGGGTTGGCCTCGTGCACCAGGAGCACCGCGATTTCGCCGGCTTGCATCGCCGCCACCAGCGTTTCCATGGACCCGTAGCCGTCGCCGCCGGAAAGCCCGGCGCCGAAGCGCACCGTCTGGCCCACATTTCCCGCCACGTAGTTGAGCAGGTTCACCGCCGCCGCGACCTCGACGGCGCCGCGGTGCTGCGCGCCGATGCCTCCAGCCACCGCGAGGCTGGGCGAGGCGGACACAAACTCGCGGGCGAGCTTCCGCACCGCGTCGGGGGTAAGGTTCGTGGCCTGGGCGACCTTGTCGGGGGTGTAGCCGGCCAGTGTGGCCTTGAGGCCGTCGGCGTCGGCTGGCGCGGAGGTCCGCTCGCTCAGGATCACGTTCGCCATCCCGAGCGCCAGCGCCGCCTCGGTGCCGGGGACGATCGCGTGCCATTCGTCGGCGTTCATTCCCGTCAGATTCATGCGGGGGCCGACGTACACGTGCCGGGCCATTCCGGCGCCGTCGAAGCCGTGGGCCTGCGCGAATCCGCGCTGCTGCTCCACCACCGGCCCCCAGGTCTCCAGAAAATCGGCGCCGAAGGAAACGATGTACCGGGCCCGCGCGAAGTCGTAGGCGGGAAGTTCGTCGAGACCGAAGACCTGCCGGTTGGCGGCCCGCTCGGCGGCGCGGTCAAACGGCTCATAGCGCACCAGCTTGCCGCCCTGCGCCTGGGTCCACTCGGCAAGCAGGTCGCTGAAGCTGCCCGGCCCGGCACCGCTGATGACGGCGATCTTGCCGGCGGCGCCCGAGAGCTTCTGCGCCAGTCGCCCGATCGCATCGTCCCAGGGGATGTCCTTGAGGCCGCGGCCCTCGCGCGCCTTCGGGCCCGCGAGGCGGTCCGGATTGTACAGCCCCTGAAGGGCGGCCTGACCGCGCTGACAGAGCGTTCCCGCGTTGATCGGATGGGCCGGATTCCCCTCCAGCTTGATGGCCCGCGCTTCCCGGGTCTTCACGTGCAAGCCGCACCCGGCCGAACACTCGGTGCAGGTGCTCGCGTACCAGGTCGCAATGCCGGGCACCTGGTCCTCGGACTGCACCAGGTACGGGATGAGCTTCTCGACCTTGTCGGTGGAGCAGCCGGCCAGCGCGGCGGTTCCCGCACCGGTGACGCCGAGCACCGTCAGGAAGCGGCGGCGGTCGATGGCGTGCGACCTGTCGTCGGGCATCGATGCTCCGGGGGCCCCTAGTAGTGACACGCCGTGCAGTCGCGGTTGATCTGGCGGGCGACGTGGCAGCTGATACAGAAGCCCATGTTGTTCACATTGTTCACCTTGAACACCTGGGGCATGCGGGCCACGTCGCCGTGGCAGGTCTGGCACGCGCTAGGGCCCATCGCCTTGATATGGCGCATGTGCGGGAAGTGGGCGTGCCGGGCCAGCGAGTGCACCCGGACCCACTCGAGGCCGGGCTTGGTTTGGTTGGCGCTATCACTCCAGAACTGGCGAAGTTTCTTGATCTCCGCCTTGTGGGAGTCGTCGGTTCCGGAAATAACCAGATGGCACCCCATGCAGGTTTGCACCGAGGGGATGCCGGGCTCAGTGGCAACGCCGACCGTGTAGTGACAGTACTGGCACTGCATCTTGTACTGGCCGGCGTGGATGTCGTGCCGGAAAAAAATCGGCTGGCGGGGACCCTTGAGCCGGGCCGAATCGGCGGGGGCGAGCTTCGGCGCGGTGAGTGAGTCGGGCGCCGCCGACTTCTGCTGTGCTCCGGTGCGGTGGCTCGCCGGTACCAGCGCGCCCAGTGCGGCGAAGCCCGCCACCACGCCGAGAACCACGAGCTTCCGCATGCTACCTATCCGTCGCAAGGGGTGAGCGACCTCGGTTCGTGCGGCGGCACCCCGCGGGGCGGCGCGGTGACGCATTTGTGAAATATTTCACGAGGAACCGTGCGGCGCAAGACGAACCCTGCCAACGCCGAGCGGCAGGAAGATAGCAACGCGGTGCGGGGAGACAAGTTCACGCCGGGCGCTGCTCCGGGTCGTCGCTCCCTTCACCGCCCTCGAGCCTTCCGACATCGCGCAACGATTCCGGAAGCGTAAAGGGAGTTCCCTTTCGTTCGAGATACCGCACCGTTTCCAGATTCATCGCGCGCAAGAGCGAGGTCTCCCGCCAGTCGAGATTGGCCCGGAAGATCGCTTCCCGCACCGAGCGCATCACCGCATCGGGGCGCCGGGTCTTGAAGAAATCGATGGCCCAGAGGGCGCGCTCCCAGTCCCGGAAGAGCAGCTCCAGTCTCCCGCTGGGCGCGGCCGGCGCGGGCCGGCGGGGCCCCTTGAGCGGCGCGCCGGCACCGGTCCGCGCCAGCCAGGTCTCGTAGCAGAGTATGCCGACCGCCTGGGCGAGGTTGAGCGACCGATGCTCGGGACTGGTGGCGATGGTCACCAGCGCGTGGCAGTGATCCAGCTCCTCGTTGGTGAGGCCGCGATCCTCGCGCCCGGCCACCAGCGCCACGGCGCCCTCGGCGCTACGGGCCGCGAGCTCTGCGGCCGCCTCTCGCGGCCGCAGGACGGTGCGTTTGGCGGTTCGCTCGCGGGCGGTGAGTGCCGCCAGATAGACGCAGTCCCGGGTCGCTTCGGCGAGGGTGTCGTACAGGGTAATGCGGGCCACCAGGTCGGCGGTGCTGTGGGCGATGCCCTCGATCCGCCAGGGGTCGAACGCTGCGGGGCGCACCAGCCGCATTTCTTCCAGACCGAAATTCTTCGCGAGCCGGACTGCGCCGGCGACGTTGACGATGTCCTGCGGGCCGACCAGAACCAGGATCGGCGGCGGTGCGGGTTCGGTCACCCGTCGCCCAGGAAGCCGGTACTCACGCCCTTGGCCTTGAGGGAGAGGATCAGTCCGGCCTTCTCGCTCGATCGGAGATAGGCCTCGCGGGGCTCGATGGCCCCCGACTCCACCAGCTCGAGGAGCGCATCGTTCAGGGTGACCATTCCCATTTTCCGGTTGGTCTGCATGATCGAAGGGATCTGGAAAGTCTTGCCCTCACGGATCAGGTTGGCCACCGCGGGAATCGAGAGGAGGATTTCGCGCGCGGCGACCCGGCCGCCGCCCACCCGTTTGCAGAGCACCTGCGCCACGACGCCCCGGAGCGATTCGGACAGCATTACCCGGATCTGTGCCTGCCGGTCGACCGGGAACTGATCGATGATCCGGTCAAGCGTGGATGCCGCCGTCGTGGTGTGCAGCGTGGCGAGAACCAGGTGCCCGGTCTCCGCGGTCTCGATGGCGATGGAGATGGTTTCGAGGTCCCGCATCTCGCCCACCAGCACGACGTCGGGATCCTCGCGCAGGGCGGCGCGGAGCGCCGCCTTGTAGGATTTCGTGTGGATCCCGACCTGCCGCTGGGTCACCAGGCAGCGCTTGCTCTGGTGGACGAATTCGATCGGATCCTCGATGGTAATGATGTGGTCGGTGCGGGTCCGGTTGATGAGGTCGACCAGGGCCGCGAGCGTCGTGGACTTCCCGGAGCCGGTGGGCCCGGTCACCAGCACCAGTCCCTTGATGAGCTGGCAGAGACCCTGCACCTCGCGGGAAAGGCCGAGATCCTCGACGCTGCGGATCTCGGTCGGAATCTGGCGGAACACGCCGATGGCTCCGCGTCGGTCGCGCCCGGCGTTGCAGCGGAATCGAGCCACGCCTTCCACCTCGTACGCCCAGTCGACGTCGTTGTCGCGTCGGAAGTTCGCGAAGTCCGCCGGCGTCATGATACTGCGGAGCAGCAGCTCGAGGAGGGTGGCGTCAATGGGCGGCTCTTCGAGCCGCAGCAACTCCCCGTCCTTCCGCAGGAGGGGAATCGCGTCGGTGCCGAGGTGGAGGTCCGACCCGCCGGCCTCAACCAGCCGCCGGAGCAGTCGTTCCATCTCTTGCCGCGGGCCGGAGAGATCCGGTTCGTCCTCCCGCGCCGGGGCGCGAGCGCCACCGTTGTCGCCCGCCGGCCGGAGGATCGCCCCGGCGGCCCCGTCCTCCGGGGCCAGAATCACGTCGATCGGACCGATCGGACTGGCGTAGCCGAAGGTGAGACGGGATTGCGCGCCCATCTGAGCCGCGATGCCCGGCGGAGCGATTTCCCGGAGCAGCGCGGTCAGCTGCGACTCGCTGAGCGGGTCCTTGGTCACCGGCTGCAGGACGCTGCCGCGCGCCAGCCGCACCGGCTTGCCGGACGTGAGCCGGAGCGCGTCCGCGCCGTGCTGCTTCATCGCGGTCAGGAATCGGTCGATGCGGGGCACCGGCGGGTCAGTCAAGCGGCGTGGCGACCCGGAGGTGCGCCCGGTTGAGGTAGCGCACGGAGTCGCCGGTGCGGAGGGCGAAGAAGCCGGGGGCGTGATTCAGAAAATCGAGCGCGCGGCGCCGATCGGGCGGAAGCTCGGAGGTGGCGGTTCCGGAGAACTCGCCGCCGTCGGACAGCTCGACTCGAAGCGGAATGCTGCGCGCGGCGGAAAGGCGCTCGGGGTCGCTGATCGAGGGCGGCTCGTTCACCCCCACGGCCACGACTTGCGACTTGGCAAGGAACACCGTGTGTCCGTCGTCCCCCGTCAGCGGAATGAATCCTTCGGACCGATTGAGCATGTCCTCCGGCGTCTCGGGCCCGGAGTGACTGGAGGCGAGCGGCTGGAGATGCAGGAAGCCCTGCAGGGTCCGTCCACCGGCCACCAGAACCTCGACGCGGATCCGCAGGGTGCTCCCCCAGGCGTGGAGCGCGGGCTCGGGCGCGGTCATGATGGGCGGAAGGTGACGGGGGCTCACGACCCGGGCAAGGCCCCGGGCATTCAGCCTCGGATCTCGACGCCGATCCGGCGCTCCTGGAGCCGGATGGGCTCGAGGTAGTCCGCCGACTCTCCCAAAGCGGCGCGGGCCTCGTGCAGGAGGGCTCCGGCGCGCTCCAGCAGCGGGGCCGGGAGCCCAAGCTCCTCGAGCATTCCGAGGCAGATTCCCGCGTCCTTATCGAGAAGCGCCAGACGAAAGGTGTTGGGCCATGCCCCCGTCAGTACCCGTTCGGGAATCAGCGCCTCACTCACGAAGGAGCGGCCGCTGGACGCATTCAGGGTTTCCACCGCGGCCCGGGGCTCGACCCCGGCCTTTACCAGCGCGGTGAGGCCCTCGGCGAGGGCTAGGATGTTCACCCCGAGCAGGGTGTTGTTGACGGCCTTCATCGCGTCGCCGGTGCCCAGCGGGCCCATGTGAACGATGCGTTTGCCAAATCCCTGAAGGACGAGAACCGCGCGATCGAACACCGCTCGGTCGCCACCAACCATCACGGTGAGGGTGCCCGCCTCGGCGCCATTGGTGCCCCCGCTGACCGGCGCGTCGGCGAAGGCCACTCCCCTCTTCCCAAGGCGCGCTCCGATGCGGCGGGACGTGGCCGGGTCGCCCGAAGTGCAATCCAGAAACAGGGCGCCAGGAGCGAGCCCCGCCTCGATGCCGTCGGGCCCGTCGAGCAGCCCAGCGACGTCCGCCGAGGTGGGGAAGCAGGTAATGACCACCTCCGCGCCGCTCACCGCCTCACGGGGGGAGGCGGCGGCGCGAGCGCCGTGCTCCGTCGCAAACTCGCGGGCGCGCTCGCTGGTGCGATTCCAGACGGTGAGCTCGTGCAGCTTGGCGAGTCGGGCGGCCATGGGGCGTCCGATCGCACCGAGACCGAGGAAAGCGAGGCGCATAGGTCCGGGAGTCGGGGGGTTGGGGAGTCAGGGAGCCAAGGAATCGGAGAGAATA
>JBGPVQ010000030.1:0-12680 GCA_041491785.1 Gemmatimonadota bacterium
CTTCACGCCGCGTCGAATCGGTGGGTGACTGGGCAATCGTGGCGGTTGCCGTGGAGATCAGCAGGAGGGCCGCCAGGACGGGGGTGGGCACGGGCATGAATATCTCCGGACCGGGATATCCGTAAGATGCCCCGACTCTCGGGAGCGTTGCGGGGGTCAGCAGATCCGGGGAAGCTGGTCCCCCGGAAGCATGTCCACCACCCGGGTACCGCCCAGGCCGGTCCGCAAGACGACCAGGCCCGGGTGGCTCGACTCAGCCCTCCCGACGATGCTGGCGCAGCCGCCCAGGACGTGCCCCCGAAGGGCCTGGAGGGCCGCCGGCGCGGCCTCCGGAGCCACGAACGCCACCAGGACGCCCTCGTTGGCCACGTACAACGGATCGAGCCCCAGCATCTCGCACGCGGCGGCCACGTCGGCGGGGATTCGAAGGGCGCCCTCGTCGAGGACGACACCCACGCCCGCCGCGGCGGCGATTTCGTTCAGCGCGCTCGCCAGCCCGCCCCGGGTAGGATCGCGAAGCACGTGCACCGAATCCCCCACCGCGGCGCGAAGTCGCTCTACCAGCGGGACAAGGCAGGCCGAGTCGCTCTCGATGGCGGTCTCGAACGCGATGCCCTCGCGTGCCGCCATGATCGCCATCCCGTGCCGGCCGAGCTGCCCGCTCACCAGGATCACGTCGCCCGCCCGGGCCCGTTCGGGAGAGGGCGCAAAGCCGTCGGCGAGGACCCCGACCCCCGTGGTATTCACGTAGAGCCCGTCAGCCTTGCCCCGCTCGACCACCTTCGTGTCTCCGGTGACGAGGGGGACCCCGGCCGCGCCGGCGGCATCGGCCATGGCCGCGATGATCCGGTCGAGGACCTCGAAGGAGAGCCCTTCCTCGAGCACGAATCCCGCCGTGAAGCACACCGGCCGCGCCCCCATCATCGCGACGTCATTCAGGGTTCCGTGGACCGCGAGCGACCCGATGTTGCCGCCGGGGAACTCCAGCGGGCTCACTACGAAGGTATCGGTCGAGAGCACCAGCTTCATCGCCGAGATCGGGACCACCGCGCCGTCACCGAGCGCGAGGAGGGCCGGGTTGGCGAACCGGGGCATGAAGCGCTCCCGGACCAATGCTGCGCTCAACGCCCCGCCCGATCCGTGCCCGAGCTGCACCCGGTCGGTGGTGAGCAGCGGGGCGGGACAGACCAGGCCGGTCATGCTTCGGCTCCCCGGGTTGCGGGGGCACGGTACCGCCCGTAGTTGTAGTACGCCGCGCAGGCCCCTTCCGAGGAGACCATCGGGGCCCCCAGCGGGTGGAGCGGCGTGCACCGGGTGCCGAACGCGGGGCACTGCATCGGCTTGAGCTTGCCGCGGAGCACATCGCCCGCGCGGCATTCGGCGGGCTCGTCCACCCGAATGGATTCGAGGCCGAACCGGACCTCGGCGTCGAAGTCGGCGAATTCCTCTCGAAGACCGAGACCGCTCCGGGGAATGACCCCCAGTCCCCGCCATTGCCGGTCCACCAGCTGGAACACCTTGGACACCAAGTCGCGCGCCGGAACGGTGCCTTCCCGCCGCACCGAGCGCACGTACTGGTTTTCGACTTGGTACCGGCCTTCCTCGAGCTGGCGCACCGCCAGGAGAATCCCTTCGAGAATGTCGACCGGCTCGAAACCGGTGACGACGATGGGAACCCGGTATTTGGCGGCGATCGGCTCGTACTCGGTCCACCCCATTACCGAGCACACGTGGCCCGCCGCGAGGAACCCCTGGACCCGGTTGTCGGGATCGTCCAGCACGGCGGTGATGGCGGGCGGGACGGTGACATGAGAGACCAGCATACTGAAATTGCCGATGCCGAGCTGCTTGGCGCGCCAGACCGCCATGGCGTTGGCGGGCGCCGTGGTTTCGAAGCCCACGCCGAAGAACACCACTTCGCGGTCGGGATGGCGCACGGCGAGATCGAGCGCGTCCAGCGGCGAATAGACCACTCGTACCGTGCCGCCCCGGGCGCGAACCTGCTGCAGGTCGCACTCACTGCCGGGGACCCGGAGCATGTCCCCGAAGGACGTGAAGATCACGTCCGGCCGCGCGGCGAGCTCGAGCGCCTTGTCGATCTGCTCGAGCGGGGTGACGCAGACCGGACATCCCGGACCGTGGATCATCTCCACCGCCCCGTCGAGGAGCTGGTCGAGGCCCTGCTTGACGATCGTGTGGGTCTGACCCCCGCAGACCTCCATGAGCACCCAGGGCCGGGCGGCGGTGGCCTTGATCTGGGCCAGCAGCCCCTTCGCCACGCCGGCGTCGCGGTACTCGGTGAGATACTTCATTGCGGTCCTCGCTCCGCCACCTCGCGCATCCACTCGAGCTCCTCGAGCCCGCTCATCTCCCGGAGCACGTCGAAAGTACGTTTCGCCTCCGCCTCATCGACCCGGCTGATGGCGAAGCCCACGTGCACGATCACGTAGTCACCGGGGCGCACCTGGTCGGCCACGTATTCGAGGCACACCTCCCGGCGGACGCCGCCGAAGTCCACTGTCCCCATGGCGAGGCCGCGGTCGTCCCGCAGGTTGGTGATGCGTCCGGGAATACCGAGGCACATGGGGGGCTCCTTTCACTCCCTGGCCAGCAGGGCGGCGGCGATGGCCGCCTGGCCGTAGCTGATGGCGCCATCGTTGGGGGGAAGCCGCAGGGGGGTGAGCACCCGGAAGCCCGAGTATTCGAGGCGGCTCACCAGCGATTCGAGGAGCCGCGCATTCTGGAAGGTTCCGCCCCCGAGGGCCACGGTCCCCAGACCCGCCGCCCTGGCGGTCCGCCGCACCAGATCGGCGGTGGCCTGAGCGATGCTCGCGTGGAAATCGGCCGCGAGATCGGCCGGATCCACGCCGCGCCGCCGGCGCGAGGCCAGCATGGCGAGGAGCGGCAGCGGATCGAGCACCGTCCGGCCCTCCTGCTCGAGGAACCGGCAGGGGTACTCGGTCGCGGGGCGCCGGGCCGCCAGCGCCTCGAGCTCCATCGCGGCCTGACCCTCGTAGGATGCGCCGCGCCGGACGCCGATCACCGCGGCCGCCGCGTCGAACAGCCGACCCATCGACGAGGCGAGCGGCGCATTGAGCCGGCGTTCCAGCTGGCGGCGCGCGATCACCAGCTCCTGCTCGTCCACCCCCTCGAACGCGGCCCCGAACTCGCCGGGGAAGCCGGGCTCCAGCGAGAGATAGCCGAGCGCGGCGCGCCACGGGGTTCGCGACGCTAGATCGCCGCCGGGCATCGGCGCGGGGAGGAGGTTTCCCACCCGGCGGTATCCGGTCAGATCCGCGATCAGGAACTCCGCGCCCCAGACGGTGCCGTCGTCGCCCGCGCCGGTGCCGTCAAAGGCGACGCCCAACACCGGGCCGGTCTCCCCGTGCTCGGCGAGGACCGCGGCGATGTGGGCATGATGGTGCTGGACCGCGATGACCCGCGAGAGACCGAGCTCGAGCGCCATTCGGCTGGAGAGGTATCCAGAGTGCAGGTCGCGCACCGCCACCTCCGGCTCCACCCGGAAGAGCCGGCGGTAGAGGTCGAGGCTGGCGCGGAAGTGTCGCACCGTCTCGAGGGTCTCCAAGTCTCCGATGTGCTGGCTCACGTAGGCGGTGGCGCCGTGCACCAGCGTGAAGGTGTTCTTGAGGTGCGGTCCGACCGCGACCAGCGGCTTGGGACTGGCGACCGGCAGCGCCAGCGGCATCGGGGCGTAGCCCCGGGCGCGGCGCAGAAACACCGGCCGGTCCTTCACGACCCGCAGCACCGAATCGTCGTAGCGCGCCAGGATCTCCCGATCGTGAACCAGGAAGCCGTCCGCCACCGTGGCGAGGCGCTCCAGCGCCTCCTGATTGCCGGTGGCGATCGGCTCCTCGCTCAGATTGCCGCTGGTCATCACCAGGGGTCTTCGCACCAGATCGAGGAGCAGGTGGTGTAGCGGCGTGTAGCTCAGCATGATGCCGGTCTGGGTGAGGCCCGGCGCCACGCCCGGAGCGAGCCCGGCGTCGGGGCGCCCGGCCAGCAGCACGATCGGCCGCTCCGGCGAGGTGAGCAGCGCGGCCTCGGCGTCGTTCACCCAAGCGAGCGCCATGGCCTCCTCGAGAGTGCGCACCATGACCGCCAGCGGCTTGGCGTTCCGCTGCTTGCGCGCCCGCAGCCGGGCGACGGCCTCGCTGTCGGTTGCATCGACCGCCAGATGAAAGCCGCCGAGACCACGGACGGCGAGGATGCCGCCCCGGCGCAGAAGTTCCGCCGCCAGGCGCAGCGCCTCCTTCGGTTTCGCGGTCCACCGCGTGCGCAGGCTGCCGAACGAGAGCCCCGGTCCACAGGCGGGGCAGCTGTTCGTCTCGGAGTGATACCGGCGGTCACCGGGTGCCTCATACTCCGACAGGCACTCGGGGCACTGCCGGAACGCCGCCATGCTGGTGCGCTCCCGGTCGTAGGGGAGCCCCTCGATCACCGTGAAGCGCGGCCCGCAATCGGTGCAGGTGATGAACGGGTAGCGATAGCGGCGATTGGCCGGGTCGAACAGCTCCGCCGCGCACGCGGCGCACAGGGCCACGTCGGGGGAAACCGGCTGGCGTCGGTCGGGCTCGTGGGCGCTCTTGAGGATGGTGAACCGCTCGAGCCCCTCGGGCGCACCGGACTCCAGCGCCACCGCCTCGATCCGGGCCAGCGGCGGTGCTTCGCTGCGGAGCTCCGCCACGAAGGCGTCCAGCTCGGCCGGATCGCCCTCGATCGCGATCTGGACGTCCCCCGACGCGTTGCGTACCCAGCCGCCCAGCCGATGCCGCAGCGCCAGGCGATGGACGAACGGGCGGAAGCCCACGCCCTGCACCAGCCCGGATACACGGAGCCGGCGGGCCGCCCGCACGGGGAGGGACCTCGTAGCGGTCATGACACGGCCACCGCGCGAACCTGCTCCCTGAGGAACCCGAACCAGTCGTCGAGCCCCTCGCCGGTCCGGGCCGAGGTGAAGAAAAAGCGGAGCTCCGGATTCACCTCGCGGGCGTTGGCCACTGCCAAGTCCACGTCGAAGTCGAGATAGGGGAGGAGATCCGTCTTGTTGAGGACCGCGTACCGGGCCATCCGGAACATCTTGGGGTACTTGAGCGGCTTGTCTTCGCCCTCGGTGACGGAGAACAGGACGATCTTGGCCGCCTCGCCCAGGTCCCAGCTCGCCGGGCAGACCAGGTTGCCGACGTTCTCGATGAACAGCAGGCGAGTGCGCTCGAGGTCAATGGCATGGAGCGCATCGGTGATCTGACTGGCGTCCAGGTGACAGGCCCCCCCGGTCACCACCGCCTGGACCAGTCGGTCGGTGCGGCGGGCCAGGCGGTCGGCGTCGTTCTGGGTCTGGACGTCGCCGGTGACCACCGCGATCCCGAGTTCTTCACCCAGGGCCTCGAGGGTGCGCTCGAGGAGCAGCGTCTTTCCCGACCCCGGAGAAGAGACCAGGTTGAAGGCGGTGACGCCGGCGTCGGTGAGCACCCGCCGCACATCCGCGGCGAGTCCGTCATTCCGGGCCATGACCCGCTCGCGCACCTCAATCGTCCGGACGGCCATCATCCACCTCCACAAAGGCGAGCCGGAGCGTGGACCCCGCTCCCGGGAGCAACTTGGCGCTCCCCCCGACGAAGGGGGGCTCGCTCACCAGTGCATCGAGGCAGAACCGGAAGCTCTCGAGCTCGATGCCCGCGTCGTCGCCCACCTCGACGCCAATCCCGCGGATCGACCGGCCACCCTCCCGTTCGAGCACCGCTTCGGCGATTCGACAGACCTCGAGCGCGAGGCTCAGCTCATGCACGGGCGGCTGCCTCCGCGCGCCGCATGCAGACGTGGCCAGCGACCTCCAGGCGATCGACCACCAGATCCACCAGCTTCCCGAGCGCCGCGGCCACCGTCGGGCTCAGCGCCGCCTCCATCTCGACCCGGGCGGGCTGGATGCCGATCGCGACGAGGTCCTCGGGGAGGGCGCCCCGCAGCTCGGCCAGCGCCAGCACCTCCCGCAGATCGATCTGATGCGGGGAGAGCTTGAGGGAGAAGTAGCGGGGCAGCTGCTCCCGGCGGAGCACCGTGAGCGTGCCGGGTGCGACGCCGGTGTTGATGGCATCGATCAGCACCAGCCGCTCGGCGGACTCGACCAGCGGGAGGAGGTTCATCCCCCAGGTGCCGCCGTCCACCAGGTCGACCTCCGCCGGCAGCTCCCACTCCGCGCGGAGCCGCTCGAGGGCGGCCACTCCGGTGCCGTCGTCACCCATGAGCGGGTTGCCGAGGCCGATGACCAGGGTCCGGGTCACGGCGTCACTCGTCGACGAAGTGATGATCTGCCGGGACGAACCGTCCGCCGCTGATGATCGAAGAGATCACCCCGGTCCGCTCCAGATGGTCGGCCCGGATGGAGAGGTAGACGTGGATCGGAATGAAGATCAGGAACGCCCAGGCGGCGGCGTGGTGCACGAAACGGACGACCGGCATGCCGCCCATCAGGGGACCCAGCCAATTCGTGGCGGAGTAAATGACCCCCCCGGGAGTGGACTGCCCGTACAGCGCAAAGCCGCTGATCACCATGATCGCGGCGATGCCGTACATGCCGGTGTAGCTGAGCTGCTGCAGCGGGTTGTGGCCGAGGTACCGGGGCGCCTTCTCCGGCTCGATCATCAGGTAGAACTTCACCATCCGGACGAGATTGACCCAGTCCCGCGGGCGAATCGGAAAGAGGGCCAGCAGCCGCTCGTAGCGATTCCCCATGAAGAGCCAGTAGATCCGAACGATCGCGGTCATGACGAAGACCGCCGCGGCCGCAAAGTGAATGAAGCGGACCCATCCCATCAGGTAATGGGCGCTGGCCTCGCCGCCGGTCATGAAATACGGCTTCCCGATGTAGAGACCGGTGACGACGAGAACGACGATACAGATCACCACGGTCCAATGCATCGCCCGGATGGGCCACTCCCAGAGGTAGACCCAGCGATACCGACCGGTGGGCGGGGGCACCTTGTGGGCGAGCGAAACCCATCGCCGGGGCGGGGCGGTCATTGAACCTTCACCTCGACGATCGGCGCGCCGGAGGCGTCGAGCACGTGGACGCCACACGACATGCAGGGGTCGAAGGAGTGGATGGTCCGGAGAATCTCCAGGGGCTCGTCGGGCTTGAGCAGCGGATGGTTGTCGGTGAGCGCCGCCTCGTAGGGTCCCATCTGGCCCTGGCCGTCACGCGGCGAGCAGTTCCAAGTGCTGGGCACGACGCACTGATAGCGGGAAATCTTTCCGTTGGAGATCTGCACCCAGTGGCCCAGCGCGCCGCGAGGGGCGTCGAGGTAGCCGTAGCCTTCGGCGCTCTTGGGCCACGAAGCGGGCTCCCACTTGCTGCCGTCGAAGGTGCGGGTGTCTCCGGCCTTGATCCGTTCGATGAGCTGGCCGAGCCAGATGTCCATCCTGCGGGCCAGGAGGACCGTCTCGATGCCCCGCGCGGCGGTACGCCCGAGGGTGGAGAAGAGGGCCGCCGGCCCTACGCCGAGCTTGGCCAGCGCCTCGCCGACCAGCGCCTTGGCTTCGGCGTGTCCGGAGGCATAGGCCACCAGCATGCGGGCGAGCGGCCCCACCTGCATCGGTTTCCCCTCGTACCGGGGGGCCTTCATCCAGGTGTATTTCTCGAGGCCCTGGAGGTACTGATACGGAGGCTTGGGGCCGGTGTAGGCCGGCTTGGTCTCTCCCTCCCACGGATGGAGCCCGACGCCGTCGCCCTTGGCGTATTGATACCACGAGCTGGTGATGTACTCCTTGACCAGCTTGTGGTCATAGGGATGGACCTTCGACAGGTCCCGGTCGAGAATGATGCCGCGGGGGAAGTAGAGTCTCTCGTAGTCGTTGATTCCGGCGTCGGGGAACTCCCCCACCGCGAGAAAGTTGGGCACCCCGCCGCCGATGGCGGCCCACTCCTTGTAATACCCGGCGATCGCCACGAGATCGGGCCAGTAGACCTGTTCGACGAAGGCGCGGGCCCGCTGCACCATCCCCTGGATGTCGGTAAGCCGCTCGGCGTTGATCGTCGCGGTGCCTTCGAGGTTGATCGCGCTGGCCATGCCACCCACCAGGAAGTTCGGGTGGGGATTCTTGCCGCCGAAAATGGTGTGGAGGCGGATCACGTCGCGCTGCCAGTCCAGCGCCTCGAGGTAGTGGGCGACCGCCAGCAGATTCACCTCGGGCGGGAGCTTGTAGGCCGGGTGCCCCCAATACCCGTTGGTGAAGATTCCCAGCTGGCCGCCGGACACGAACTTCTTGACCCGGTCCTGCACCGCCTTGAAATGGGTTTCCGAGTTGTTGGGCCACGGGGAGATCTGCTTCGCGATGCGGGCGGTCCCGGCGGGGTCGGCGGAAAGCGCGCTCACCACGTCCACCCAATCGAGGGCGTGGAGGTGGTAGAAGTGGATCACGTGGTCCTGGATGAACTGCATCCCGTGGATCAGGTTGCGGATATGGTTGGCGTTGGGCGGGATGGTGATGCCGAGCGCATCCTCGACCGCCCGGCAGGAGGCGACCGCATGCACCACGGTGCAGACCCCGCAGATCCGCTGGGTGAAGGCCCATGCGTCCCGCGGGTCGCGGCCCTGCATGATGATCTCGATTCCGCGAAACTGGGTGGAGTGGGCCCACGCGTTGGTGATGCGGCCGCCCTCCGTCTGCGCCTCGATCCGGAGATGTCCCTCGATCCGGGTGATGGGGTCGACAACTACTCTCGTGACGGCCATTGGGTCACTCCTTCCCGCCGCGACCCGGCGGCTCGGACACGGAATCGGCTTCCACCACGGGGAGCTTCCGTCGCTCGCGGGCCTGGTGAATCCCGGTCGCGATTGCGTGCGCCGCGACGCCCGCCGTCGCGCCGATCGCGAGGGCCGCGCCGAGAATGTCTACCGTCCGCTCGATGCCGAAGCCGCCCACGTCGGGCAACCGATCATAGAACGGGGACATCGTGTCCCAGAAGTTCCGTTCGGTGCAGCCGATACAGGGATGCCCCGCCCCGATCGGCCAGCTGGTGCCGTTGTTCCACTGGAAAATCGGGCAGGGACTGTAGGTGGCCGGCCCTTTGCAGCCGACGTGATAGAGGCACCAGCCCTTGCGGGCGTTTTCGTCGTCGAACACCTCGACGTATTGGCCCGCGTCGAAGTGGGCCCGCCGGGGGCATTGGTCGTGGATGCGCTTGCCGTAGGCGAAGAGCGGCCGGCCGTCCGAATCGGTGGCGGGAAGCCGCCCGAAGGTGAGGAAGTGCGCCAGGGTGGCGGTCACCACGTCGCCGATCGGGGGACAGCCGGTGACGTTGATCACCGGCTTGTCCTTCACGACCGCTGACACCCCCACCGCCCCGGTGGGGTTGGGCCGCGCCGCCTGCACGCTTCCCCAATGCGCGCAGGCCCCGACCGCCACGATCACCGCGGCACCTTGGGCCGCCTCTTCGAGGACCGCTCTGGCAGTGCGGCCGCCGATCGTGGTGTAAATCCCGTCCTCCGCCAACGGCACCGAGCCGGTGACCACCAGGACGTACTTCCCGGCGTTCTGCTTCATTGCCGTCTGCAGGGCGGCTTCCGCCTGGTGCCCCGCGGCGGCCATGATAGTGTGGCTGTAGTCGAGCGAAACCGAATCGAGGATCAGATCACCGATGGTAGGCGAGCCGCTGCGCAGCACGCTTTCCACGCAGCCGGTACACTCCTGGAGCTGGATCCAGATCACGCTCGGCCGCTTGACCGCGGCAAGGGCGTGCGCGATCCGGGCACCGGCGGAGGAGCCCAGGCCCAGGACCACGGCCAGGCTCCCGCAGAATTCGAGGAAATCACGGCGGGAGACGCCCTGCGTCTCCAGCCGTTCACCGAGGGTCTCGCCCTCGGCCCAGGCTTGCAGGGTCGGCAACGACATCGGGCATCCTCCGGTCCCATTGCCCCACTGGACCGGCGGCGGGCGGGGCGCCCGCCGTCGGGGCGAGCGGGTGAGTTCCCCACCCGCGGAAGGCCATCCGACGATCGCCCGCAGGGTATGAAACGAGGCTGAACCGAGGGTGAAGAATCCCTCCGACGGGCGGTGGCTGACCGGGGCCTGGTCCGTGCGTAGATTCACCCGGCCCCTTCCCGGACCAGGAGTCGGTCGGCATGCAGCCCAGCGGAGCGCGCCCGCGGTGAAGAGCTTCCTGAACGACCCCCGGTTCAACAAGGGCACGGCGTTTACCGAGGCCGAGCGCGACGCGCTCGGGCTCCGGGGCCTGCTGCCTCCGCGAATCACGACCCTTCCGGAACAGGAGGAGCGGATCCTCGAAAGCTTCCATGCCCAGAGCAGCCCGCTGGAACAGTACATCTACCTGATCGGGCTGCAGGACCGAAACGAGACGCTCTTCTACCGTACGGTGGTGGATCATCTCGAGGAGATGATGCCGATCTTGTATACCCCGACGGTGGGCGAGGCGTGCCTGACGTTCGGACATATCTTCCGCCGACCGCGCGGGCTCTACATCTCCGCGGACGACCGGGGGCGGGTGGCGCGGGTTCTCCGGAACTGGCCGGAGGAGGATGTCCGGGTCATCGTGGTCACCGACGGCGAGCGGATCCTCGGTCTGGGGGATGTGGGCGCCAACGGCATGGCAATTCCGATCGGCAAGCTCTCCCTCTACACCGCGTGCGGAGGGATCCCTCCGTCCTGGTGTCTTCCGATCACCCTCGACGTCGGCACCGACAACGCCGAGCTGCGGGCGGACCCGTTGTACATCGGAACGCCCCGCCCACGCATTCGCGGCGATGCCTACCTGGCCCTGCTCGATGAATTCGTCGCCGGGGTCGAGGAGGTCTTTCCCGGCGTCCTCCTGCAGTTCGAAGACTTCGCCACCGAAAACGCCCTCGGCCTGTTATCCCGCTATCGGGACCGCCTCTGCGCCTTCAACGACGACGTGCAGGGCACCGCCGCGATGGCCCTCGCCGGTCTCTACGCCGCGGCGCGAATCAGCGGAATCCCGCTCTCGGCCCAGCGGCTCCTCTTCCTCGGCGCCGGGTCGGCCGCCACGGGCATTGCGGACCTCGCGGTTGGAGCGATGGTGAAGGAGGGCCTCCCGGTGGCCCAGGCTCGGGAACGCTGCTGGTTCGTCGATTCCCGAGGGTTGGTGGTTCGAAGCCGCGGCGATCTGGCGGCCCACAAGCGGCCCTATGCCCACGACCATCCCCCGATCGGGGCGCTGGTCGACGCGGTGCGCGCGCTCCGGCCGACCGCGCTGCTGGGCCTCTCCGCCCAGCACGGGGCGTTCACCGAGGGCACGCTCCGGGCGATGGCCGAGCTCAACGCGCACCCCGTGGTATTCGCCCTCTCCAACCCCACATCCCGTTCGGAATGCACCGCGGAGGAGGCCTACCGGTTCACCGATGGGCGTGCCGTGTTCGCCAGCGGGTCCCCCTTCGATCCGGTCGTGATCGACGACCGGCGCCGGGTCCCGAGTCAGGGCAACAACGCGTACATCTTTCCCGGCCTCGGTCTCGGCGTGCTCCTGTCCGGAGCATCGCGCATTACCGACGCGATGTTCCACGCGGCGGCGGCGACCCTGGCCTCCACTGTTCCAGAAGCGGCGCTTGCCCAGGGTCTGCTGTATCCGCCGCTCCGCGACATCCGTCGGGTGTCGGCGATCATCGCCCGGGCGGTGGCGGAGGTGGCCTGGGCCAACGGCCTGGCGACCGCGCCCCGCCCGCCGGATCTCGCGGCGGCAGTGCGTGATCTGATGTGGGACCCCCAGTATCCCGACCTGCTTCGGAGTCCTCCGTGAACGGCTCGCTCCGCGCGATATTGGCGCCCCAGTCGGTGGCCGTCATCGGCGCCTCCAGGACCCCGGGCACCATCGGACACGAGATCGTCGCCAGCCTGGTGCGCTGCGGCTTCACCGGCGCGGTGTATCCGGTCAATCCAAAGGCGCGGGCGATCTACTCGGTGCCCGCCTTTCCCGATGTCGAAGCCATCCCCGTCCCGGTGGATCAGGCCATCGTCGTGGTCCCGAAGGAGCTGGTGCAGAGCATCGTCGAGGCCTGCGCCCGGAAGGGGATTCCCGGGCTGGTGGTGATTTCCTCGGGCTTCAGGGAAATCGGCGCCGAGGGCGCCGAACGGGAACGGCGGCTGACCGAGTTCGTGCGCGCCCACGGCATGCGAATGGTGGGACCCAACTGCATGGGTGTGCTCAACTCGAATCCCGCCATCTCGATGAACGGGACCTTCGCTCCCAACCTTCCGCCCTACGGCAAAGTCGGATTCGTTTCGCAGTCGGGCGCGATGGGGCTCTCGGTGCTGGACTACGCCAGCGAGTACGGCATCGGGATCTCGCAGTTCGTATCGATCGGCAACAAACCCGACCTTAGCGGGAACGATCTCCTCCTTGCATGGGAGGACGAACCCGATGTCGGCGTCATCCTCATGTACGTCGAGAACTTCGGCAATCCCGGAAAGTTTCTGCAGATCGCCTCACGAATCACCAAGCGGAAGCCGATCATCGTCGTCAAGTCGGGCCGCTCCCGGGCGGGGGCCCGGGCCGCGTCGTCGCATACCGGCGCGCTGGCCGCGAGCGACTCGGCGGTGGACGCGCTTCTTGCCCAGGCCGGAGTGCACCGCGCCGGCACCATCGAGGAGCTCTTCGACCTCGCGATGGCCTTCGCGGTCCAACGGCCGCC
>JBGPVQ010000031.1:0-12655 GCA_041491785.1 Gemmatimonadota bacterium
CCCTTGACCGTGGCGTCGAGGAACGCGGAGAGGTAGATCCGGGCCATCCGGCGCTGCGAGTGTCAGCCCGGAGCGTCCCCGACCATATTTCCGAGATGGCCGTGCTCTCCCTCGCCGACATCGCCGTCGAATTCGGCGCCACCACGCTGCTCCGCGACGTGACCTGCACCGTCGAAGCGGGGGAGCGCTGGGGCATTGTCGGCCGGAACGGCAGCGGGAAGACCACGCTCTTCCGTCTGGTGGCGGGGACCCTCGAGCCCTCGCGCGGCATCGTTGCCCGCGCGCCGGGTCTCCGGATTTCGCTCCTCGACCAAGATCGCGACTTCGGCGAAGCGCGCACGGTCTGGGACGCGGCTGCGATGGGGTACCGCGAGCTGATCGCTCTGGAGGAGTCGCTGGCCCGGCAGGGAGAACGGCTGGCCCAGCTGAGCGATCGGGTGGCCGATGCGGATCTCGCCCGCTTCGGCCGGGACCAGGAGCGGTTTGCCCACGCCGGGGGCTACGAGTTTCACGCCCGGGTGGACGCGGTGCTCGAGGGTCTCGGCTTCGGCGCCGACGCCGCGAAGGCGCGCCCGGTGACGGGGCTGAGCGGGGGCGAACGAGGCAGGGTCGGGCTGGCCTCGCAGCTCGCCGCACCGGCCGATCTGGTCCTCCTCGACGAGCCGACCAACCACCTCGACCTCGATACCATCGACTGGCTCAAGCGCTACCTCGGCGAGCTGGGCGAAACTATCCTGGTCATCAGCCACGACCGCGCCTTCCTCGACGACACGGTGGACCACGTGCTCCACCTCGCCGGCCGGACCGGCGCCACCTACCGCGGGGGCTATTCGGCGTTCGTGACCCAGCGCGCGGAACGGGAGCTGGCCCACGAGCGTCGGGTCGCCGAACAGCGGAAGGCCATCGCCAAGGAGGAGGACTTCATCCGGCGCAACATCGCCGGGCGGAACAGCGCGCAGGCCAAAGGCCGCCGGGCCAAGCTGGCACGGCTGCCGCGGCTCTCACCCCCGCCCGGCGAGGCCGAGGCGATGACCCTCGCCCTGGAGATCACCGATCGCGGCGGCGACCAGGTCCTGGTGGCCGAACATCTCACCGTGGCCATCGGCGAGCGGGTGCTGGTCAAGGACTTCTCCAGCGTAGTCCGCCGGGGCGATGTGATCGCGCTGGTGGGGCCCAACGGTGCCGGCAAGACGACCCTCCTCGCGACCCTCCTCGGCGAGCGGCCGCCGCGGGCCGGCCAGATCCGGTTGGGCAGCGGGGTCACTGCCGAGTGGTTCCGCCAGGACCTGGCGCAGGTCCCGCCGGATCGCGGCATCTACGACTGCATCGCCGATCTCCGGCCCGGGTGGGGCCGCGGGGCGATTCAAAACCACCTCGGCTGCTTCGGGTTCTCCGGCGACGACGTGCGGCGCAGCACCTCGGTGCTGTCCGGCGGGGAGCGCGCCCGGGTGGCGCTGGCGCTCCTGACGCTCCGGAAGGCCAACCTGCTGGTGCTCGACGAGCCCACCAACCACCTCGACGTCGAGTCGATTGAGGCACTGGAAGATGCGATCGACGCCTACGAAGGCACCGTGCTCCTGGTGAGCCACGATCGCGCCTTCCTCCGCGAACTGGCGACCCGGGTCTGGGCGTTCGACGGTCAGCGGATCGAGGACTACGGCGGACCCTTCGTCGAATGGGAGCCGCACGCCGCGGAACGGGCGGTCCGGCGCGCGACGACCCGGCGCGAGAAGGAAGCCGCCACCCGCCAGGTGACCCGCGACGCGGCGCGAAAGCTCGCGGCGGGGCGGAAGGAAGACGAAGAGGCGCGGCGAGAGGCCCGGCGGGCGGCGACCGCGGCCGAACGCGAGGTCCACCAACTGGAGCGCCGGATCGCTGAGCTCACCGACGCGGTGGCGGACCCCCGGCTCTACGACGGGGGCGCGGATGGGGCGCGGGAAGGCGTCCGGCTCGACGCGGAGCTCAAAGAGGCCCGTCGCGCGCTGGACCAGGCAATGGCGCGATGGGCGGCGGCGATGGAGGTACTGGACGAGGGGGCGGAACCCTGAAGTCGGGCGACGAACCGTTCAGGCGAAGATATGGGACTCGAGCCATTGAATCAGGCTCTTGTCCACCGCCTCGGGCGGCTGATCGCGATCCTGCAGCATCACCGGCCAGCGCTTCCCGGCCCGCATGAGGAACCAGGCCGGCGCGGTGGCAGGAATGGACCGGACCGGGTTGGCGATCTGTCCCTCGTAGGACACGAAGTGGAATTCATGCCCGCGATGGATCAGGCGCTTCTGTTCCATCTTGTAGCTGCTCATCGCGCCGCTCGCCGACCGGGAGCGTGAAATCTACACTGGTGGGTCCGCTGGCGTCGGGACCTCCTACCAGCTCTGGCTCTCGAAGCGGCGGGGCTCACTGGCGATGCGGGCGGCGGGAGTTCGGGGGCCGCACCCGAGAATGGCGAGGCATTCCGGGCTAACGGACTCGGCCCCCCGCGCGTATTCTACGCGCCACCCTCGGTGGTACGGCCGGCTGGGCCGGCGCCCCAACGATCCATGGCATGAAGGAGGCACGATGTCGCTGAGCACAGGATCCATGCGCCGGCTGGTGTGGGCGCTCTCGGCCGCGAGTCTTGCGGCGCACGCCCCCGCGGCGTGGGCCCAGGGCCAGAAGATCGACGAGGAATACACCAAGAAGATCAAGGAGTATCTCCAGGATTCCCGCATCACCACCGAGCTGGTGGACCATCTGCCGGCTTCCAGCACCGTGCCGACGCCGCTCAAGTTTCTGGGCCGAATCGTCGGAACCCCGGGCGAGCTGACCTACGCCAAGGACATCGAGCGCTACTTCGAGGCGCTCGACAAGGCGTCGCCCCGCGTCACGATGTGGAAGATCGGGCAGAGCGAGGAGGGCCGCGACATCGTGCTGCTCGCGGTGGCCAGCGAGGCGACCATCCGGCAGCTCGAGAAATACAAGGGCATGCTGGCCGCGCTCAGCGATCCCCGGAAGACCACCGAGGAACAGGCCCGGCAGATCATCAAGACGGCCAAGCCGATCTATTACGCGGTGAGCGGCATGCACTCGCCGGAAACCGGCGGCCCCGAGATGCTGATGGAGCTGGCCTACCGGCTGGCGGTCGAGGAGACCCCCTTCATCCAGGCGATCCGCGAAAACGTGATCACCTTCATCACGCCGGTCATCGAGGTCGATGGGCGGGAGAAGCAGGTCGACACCTACTACTTCAACAAGAAGCGGGCCCAGGGCGACGCGCGGCTGCCCCTCATGTACTGGGGCAAGTACGTGGCCCACGACAACAACCGTGACGGGATGGGTCAGTTTCTCCAGCTCACCCGCGCGATTACCCGGACGTTCAACGAGTGGAAGCCGACCATCCTCCACGACCTTCACGAGGCGCAGACCTACCTCTACGCTTCAACCGGCACCGGCCCGTACAACGAGCAGCTCGACCCGATCACCGTGAATGAGTGGTGGATGCTGGCCGAGAACGATGTGATGGAGATGACCAAGCGTGGAGTCCCGGGGGTGTGGACCTACGGGTTCTACGACGGCTGGGTGCCGAACTACATGTTCTTCATCGCCCACTCGCACAACGCCGTGGGGCGGTTCTACGAGGTGCAGAGCTACGGCCCCGACAACTACGTGGTGCGCCCCGCTGCCACCACCACGAGCAAGGAATGGTTCCGTCCGAACCCGCCGCTCCCCTCGATCAACTGGGGCCCCCGCAACAACACCAACATCCAGGAGTCGGCGCTCCTCTTCGCCCTCAACCACGTCGCAAAGAACCGGGAGCTCTACCTGGAGAACTACTGGCTCAAGAACCGGCGGTCGGTGGACAAGGGGAAGAACGGCCCCACCTTCGCCTGGGTGATTCCGGCGGGACAGCGTCGCAAGGCGGACGCCGCCGACGCCGTCAACGAGCTCCGGCGCCAGGGTCTCGAGGTCCACACCGCCGCGGCCGGGTTCAAGGCTGGCAGCGTGGACGTCGCCGCGGGCGACTACATCGTGCGCGCCGACCAGCCGTACCGGACCATGGCCGACATGTATTTCTCCCTGCAGAACTACTCGGTTTCAAACCCCGCGCCGTACGATGATACCGGGTGGACCTTTCCGCTGATGCGCAACGTGGTCATCACATCGGTGACCGACAAGAGCGTCCTCGACCAGAAAATGGCGCTGCTCACCACCGATGCCCGCGCGGCGGGCGGAATTTCCGGCACCGGGGGCACCGTCGTTGTGGAGCACACCACCGACAACAATCTCATGGCGTTCCGGTACAAACTGGCGGACCTGAAAATGCAGGCGGCCGAAGAGGACTTCGACGCCGCCGGCCACCACTTCCGCGCCGGGGCGTTCATCATTTCTAACGCCGATCGCGGCAAGCTGGAACCGGTGCTCACCAGCCTGGGCTTGTCGGGCTGGGCCCTGGCCGCGGCGCCGAGCGTCAAGAGTCACGACCTCGACATTCCCCGCATCGGGTACGTGCACAGCTGGGCCAACACCCAGAACGAAGGCTGGGTGCGCGCCGCCCTCGACACCTACGGTGTGCCGTACACGTACTTCGCGGATCAGAAACTCCGCGATGGGAATCTCCGCGCCAAGTACGACGTGATCATCTTCCCGCACGTCGGCGGGAGCGCGCAGTCCCAGGTCAACGGCCTTCCCAAGGCCGCCGGCGCGCCGCTTCCCTACAAGAAGACCGACGCGTCACCGAACCTGGGAGCGCTCGACCAGAGCGACGATATCCGGGGTGGGATGGGCCTGGAAGGGTTGATGGAGCTGTACAAGTTCGTGCAGGAGGGCGGCACCCTGCTGACCGAGGGCTCCACCGCCACCATCTTCCCCGAGTACAACCTCACCCCGGGCATCACGGTGGAAACTCCGACCCAGCTCTTCGCCCGCGGCACCATTCTCCGGGGCATCATCTCCGATCCCAAGAGCCCGCTGGCCTACGGGTACGACGGCACCCAGCTGCCGATCTACTTCAGCCAGAGTCCGGTGTTGAACGTGGCCGCCGGCGGCGGCTTTGCGGCGGCCTTTGGGGGCGGGGGCGGGGCGCCCAACGCCGGTTTGGGGCAGAACACCACGCCCATGGCCACCCGGCTCCGGCTGTCGCCCTACGGCGGGCTGGTCGATGCATCGGCCGTTCCCGCGGCAGGGCCGGGCGGTGGGCGCGGGCCAGCCGCGGGCGGTGGTGGTGGGGGCGGGGGCGGGTTCGCTGGCCTCGCGGCCGCCGGCGAACGGCCCCGCGTCGTGATGCAATTCCCCTCCAACCCCGACGAGATGCTGCTCTCCGGGACCCTGGCGGGTGGTCAGGCGCTGGCGGGCCGCGCCCAAGTGGTGGACGCGTCGCTGGGCCGCGGCCACGTCGTGATGTTTGCGATCCGCCCGTTCTGGCGGTGGCAAACCCAGGGCACCTTCTTCCTGGGCTTCAACGCGATCCTCAACTGGAATGATCTGGATGCGGGGAAGGGGGAGCCGGCGCCCCGGCCGGTCGGCGGACAGTAGCGGTTTCCGCGCCGGCCCTGAGCCCGGGGTGATTGGCGCGGAGCCAGGCGACCGTATCGGCCAGGGTCTCGGTGCCGGGGCGGCTCCGGTACGCGAGGTCGGGCCCGGCGTATCGCGAATGCACCGACCAATGGTGCGAAGCCATCTCGATCAGATCCGGGTCGGGGAGCAGCTTGAGCGGTGCGCTCAGCCGCGCCAGCCACCAGGCCAGCCGGAACGGGAGCACGACGCTGGGCGCCTTGCGGCCCGACACCTGGGCCACCATCCCGTAAAATTCCCGGATGCTGCAGACCGTGCCGGGTAGATGATACACCGGCCGCACCCGCGGCAGCTCCATGATGCGGACCAGCGCGGCGGAGACATCCCGCACGTCGGCGAAGTGCATTCCCCCGTCGATGACGAAGGGCACCTTCCCGGCGAGAAATCGCCGAACGTGGTTGGACGATCGGAAGCGGTGATCGCCGGGGCCGAGCAGCACCGGCGGGCGGGCGATGACCAACTCGACGCCCAGCTCCTCCGCGAGGCGGCGGGCAAGGCGTTCCGCCACCACCTTCGAGTGATAGTACGGCCACCGCCGGACCGCATCCTCACAGAAGGGCGCATCCTCGTCGGCGGACTCACCCGCGTGCCGGAAGCACCCTACCGTGCCGCTGGTCGAAACCAGCACCATCCGGCAGCGGCGCCGCGCCGCTACCCGCACCAGGTTGAGCGTGCCTTCGACGTTGGTGCGACGGACCGCTTCGGCGTCCCGGCGGCAGTGCCGCACCAGCGCCGCCAGGTGGAAGATCCCGCCGATTCCGTCGAGCGCCGGCGAGTCCTCCCACCCCGCGAGCTGGGTGACGCCGCCGACCAGCGGGTCCACCCGTTCGAGGGCGCCGGTCCACTCCATGCCTTGCCACTCGTGCAGGTCGCGCACCAGGGCCAAGGTCCGGGATTTCGGCGCGCCTTCCTCGATCCTCTGGAGCAGATGGCGGCCGAGAAACCCGCTCGCTCCGGTCACCAGCCAAATCGGCTCGCTCACCCCACCGGCTCGCGTTCTCGTCGGCCGGCGTGATCTCTCCCGAATAGGGTGGCTCGAAACCGGGTCAGGCGCTCATCACAGCCGCCGTTCCCCTCGAAGAGGTGGGCGAACTGGTATCGGAGGGTCGCTGCGATCAACGGGTCGAGGTCGTCCGGCGGGGTAAGATCGCTCTCGATCACCCGACCGCCCAGCTCCCGGACGGTGTTCCGGAGCCAGACGGCGTCGACGTCTTCGGTGGGGTGGCGGTGGAGAAACGCCCGGAGGTGGTACGTGGTAGAGACCGTCGCCTCGCGGAGCCGCTGGATGACAGTATGGCTCACGTCGTGGACGTCGCTCTCCCGGTCGAGTTGAACCGGAGCACCGCAAGCGATGTGAACCCGGCCCAGATCGATCCTGCCACGCCAGGCCTTGAGGGCCCAGGCGAGGAGCGGCCCGAGCCGCATCCCGGACTTCGGTGCTCCCGCCAATTCCGCCGCGAAGGCCGCCTCCTCGGGCACCCGGTCGTAGGAAAACGCTATGGGGAGCAGGGTGCAGCTCTTGCCGGTCGCCTGGAGGCAGCGCAGCAGACCCCGCTTGGGGGGAAGGAATGCGCGGGTGCGGCTGCGCTGTCCCTCGATGAAGAACTCGAGGGTTCGCCCCTCGTTGATCAGGGCGTGGACCCGTCGGGTCAGCTCGGGATCCTCCCGCCCCTCGCCGCGGCGCAGATAGAACGCATGCATCGCCGCCAGAATGCGGCCGAGAATCGGGATCCGCCCGAACTCGATGGTGGCGGCGATATGCGGAATGGCAATTCCCAGGTCGGGCCGGGCAAAGCAGAGGTAGGAGCACAATACGAAGTCGAAATAGCTGCGATGGTTGGGGACCAGGACGAGCGGCGAGCCGTCCCGCGCCGCCCGCCGCGCGGCCTCGAAGGAGGGGATGTCCACCGTCACCCGGGTCACCGTCCGCCGAAGCACCTTGGTCATCACCCACGAGGCAAAGCGAATCCAGGCGTTGCCGTGCGGCTGCCCCAGCGACCAGCGCAGATCGCCGCCGTGGCCGGGATGCAGCCGGCCCGCCAGCGCCCACTCGGTTTCGTCTCTCCGGAGGAGATGCCGGTACACGCCGCGGCACACCGCCCGCACGTACGCCGGCGCCTCGAACGATGGATCCACCGTGACCGACGATTCGAATTCGAAGGAGCGGGACGTGAAATAGGGAAACACCCGGTTGAGATGGGCGATCCGCGCCCGCATCTGCCTTGCCGAGCGGAGCCTCCCGGCGGAGCGTAGCGCGGCCGCTGCCGGCGCCAGGCGATGATGCACCAGATCGGCGAGCCCGAACCGGAGCCCGCGCTGTCCCAGATAGCCGATGACCGGGCGCCGATCCACGCGATGATCCTGAAAGAAGTCCTGAATCGTCCTCCAGCACTCCTGGATCCGCGCGCTTCTGGCCACCCCGGCCACCGCGTGTCGAAGGATCGGCCCGGGGCTCGGCGGCGCCTCGACCGCGCACTCGTCCAGCACCCATCGGGCCACTTCGTCCACCGGGATGAGATCGAGCCGCGCATCGGGCGCTCCCACCACCACCCGGAGCTGGCCCAGTCCGAGCAACACCACGAAGCTGCCGAACCCCGCGGGGCTGTCGATCCACCCCGGGAACGGATGCCGCCAGCTCGCCGAAATGATGCTGGGCCGGATGATCGAGAGCGGGACGTCGCCGCGTCGCTCGAGCAGGAGATGTTCCGCCAGCGACTTGGTCAGCGTGTAGGTGTTGGGATGGCCCGATTGCGCGAGCAGCACCGACTCATCCGCTTCGCCCCGGAGGATCGAGTCGTAGATCGTCGCCGCGGGCGCGGGAAGCGCGGCGAGCGTTTCCCGGATCGGCACCCCGCGCCCCGGGTGCGGCGTCACGTAGGCGGTCGAGAGCGAGACCATCCGTTCCAGCCGCACGAACCCGCGCGCCAGCTCCAGCAGGTTGAGGCTGGTCGTGACGTTTGAGCGGGCCGCCTGTTCCAGCGGAAGGTCGAACTTGACGGAGGCGGCGGCATGGAGGACGTGGGTCACCCGCGCCGAAAGCTCGTCGCGGAGCGCGGCGTCTAGTCCGAGGCCCGGGCGTTCGAGTACGCCCTCGACCACCACCACGTCCTGCGCCCATCCCTCGGGGAGCTCGCCGAAACACGGCGAGGCGGCCACCTCCCGGCGGAACCGCTCTTCGGCGTGCCGGGAGCCCCTCGAGCGGATCAGGACGTAGACCCGCTCGAGCCGGAGCTCCTCCCGCCGACGGAAGATTTCCTCGAGCAGCACCTTGCCGAGAAATCCGGTCACCCCGGTGAGAAAGAAGCTGCGGCCCGTGCCGGCGCCTCGACGCGGTTCCGGCATCGCGATCACAGCGCCGCGCGGGCGGGCGTATCGGCGCCCAGCAGCTGATTGCCGATGCCGAACAGGTTCCCCGGGTCCACCGCCCGCTTGACCTCGGCGCTCCACGCCAGCGCTGCCGGCGACATGATGCGGGGAAGGAATCCCCGGCGCAGCTTGCCCACGCCGTGGTGGTGGGAGAGCGATCCCCCGGAACGCAGGATCTCGTCCCGGGCGCAGCGCTCGAGCTCCGCGTACGCCTCTGCCGGCCGTTCCACGCCCTTGTGGTAGAAACCGAAATAGAAATAAACGCACACGCCGGTCTGATACACCTGCGTCACTCGGCAGGTCACGAAGGGAGTTCCCGGAAGGTCCCGCCGGGCGCACTCCTCGGCCAGCCGCCGCTTCACGTTCTCGCAGAGGGCCAGCGCACCGCTCCACGACACCGAGGTCTCGAACGATTCACCCAGCACATAGTGCTTCATCACGAAATCGCGGATGTACGCGATGCCGAAGGTGAGCTGGTAGCCCCGCTGTCCGTTCTCGGCGCCGGCCCGCATCCCGCCATGCCGGCGCGCCAGGCGGCGCACCGCCGCCTCCTGGGCGCGGACCTCTCTGCGGCCCCCCTCGAAGACCAGAGTGCATGCGACCATACGTTTGGGGTCGAACCCGCGCACCCGGGTGACGAACTGCTTTTCCACCCGCCGCTTGAACCGGGCCAGCCCGCTGGTCTTGGGTTTGAGCGTCTGACTCAGTTGGAACTGGAGATTGTCCACCAGGCGCACGCTCGCGGGGGGTATCGCCTCGCGGGTCAAGTCGTAGAGGAAGGCCACCCCCGCTTCGAAGTCGGGGAACAGTTGCGCGTCGTAGCGCGCCACTTGAGGGAGCGGGAAGATCTTGACCACGGCGCTGGTGATGATGCCGAGGGTTCCCTCGGAGCCGAACACCCAGCGGCGCGGATCCACCCCCACCGATTCGCGGGGCGCCACCTGCGCGCGCGAGAGGGTTCCCTGGGGTGTCACCACGGTGGCATCGAGAACCAGGTCCTCGATGTTGCCATACCGGTTCTTCTTCATCCCGCTGGCGTATGTGGCGATCCAGCCGCCCAGCGTCGAGAACTCGACACTGTCGGGCTCGTGTCCCAGAGTGTACCCATGGGTGGCGAGCTGCGCCTGGATCTGCCGACCCACCGCGCCTGCTTCGATGCACGCCATCAGATTCACCGGGTCGATCCACCGGATCCGGTTGAGACGGCGGAGGTCCACCGACACGATCAGGCGCGATTCGTCGGCGGGGCAACGTAGCGCGTCGGTGACGTTGGTGCCGCCGCCATAGGGAACCAGGCACACATCATGGCGTCCGGCGGCCTCGACCAGGGCCTCGACCTGTTGCTCGGTGGCCGGGAAGACCACCAGATCGGGCACCCGCTCCAGGCTCCCGTACTTGATTGCGTACATCTCTTCCAGGGTATGGCCGTGGCCGTGGCGCAGGCGCACTTCGGGAGCGTCGGTGATGGCGTCCGCGGAGAGCAGCGCCTTGATGGCAGACTCGAACTCGGGGTTGCGCTGGGCGGGAGGCACTGGAGGAGGGTACGCCGAGGCGTGGGTGTCGGCGACCGGAAGCTCGACGCCGAGGACCGAGCGGATCCAGGGCAGGAGATCGGGCAGCTCCTCGCCCGAGAGCGGATAGCGCGATCCGGTGAGGAGCACGTTGCCGTTCGGCAGCACCGTGAAGGCCGAGTCCCGGAATCCCCAGACGTCGGGACTTTCCGCGTTCGCGCCGTCTTCCAGCGGCGGATCCGGCACGATGCGATTCAGGGGCTGCCGCGCGAGAAGTTCGGAGCCGTCCGGTCCCGCGGCGGACTCTATCGAAGAGGCACGCTGCATCCAGCTACAATAACGCCCGGTGCGGATCTTGGCGACCGATGCGGGCCCCGCCGTTCAGACCCAGTCCTCCACCCGCGTGGTCCGGCGCAGCGCGTCGGGATGCCGGCGGAACCAGCTCATCAGGAGGAGCATCTCCTCGATGGTTCCGGCGGCGAGCGGTCCCACCGGTTCCTCCTTCCCGGTCTCGGCGGCGACGACGGCGTGGAAGGCCTCCCGCTCGATCGGCGTGGCCGGCCAGGGATAACAGGCCCGCACCGTGCCGCGGCGGATCAGGTAGGCGCGATCGTCTCCGTGGGAGCCCGGGTCCCGGTACACGAAGCTGAGCAGGTCCACCGCCGCTCGGGCGCGGGTGGTGGCCGCGAGGAGCCATTCCAGCGCGTCAAACCGCTGCCGCCAGCGCGCCGCTACCTCGAACTCTCCCCGCGCCGCCGCCGCCATCATCCCCGCCACCACCCGGTCCACCGGCGCGATGGTCCGGCCCTCGAGGAACGCCAGCGCCGCCGCCATGCGCTCGCGATACGCCTCCTCGGTCACCAGCCCCGCGCAGGGTCCGCTGCAGGAGCCGAAGTCGTAGCGGGGGCAGGCCGCCTGCCGGGGCGGGGCGAAGAAATCGCCCTGCTCCGCGAACACGATCGGCATCCGGTCGGCGCAGTCGCGCAATCCCAGGAGATCGTTGAGCACCCGGATTGCCTCCGCGGTCCTCCCCTGGGAGGGTAGCGGCCCGTAGTACCGGACCCGCTCCCGGGAAGGACTCGCGGTACTGGTGAGCTTCGGCGCCGGACCCTCCGACGCGGCCACGAAGACCGCGGTCCGCCGCCGGTTCATCTGCACGTTGTAGGGCGGGCGCCATTTCCGGATTTCCCGGAGCTCGGCCAGGTGGGCCGCGAACTCGCTGGAGACGTACTCCCAGGCGATGTCGGTCGCCGCGTGCAGGATCCGGGCGCCCTTGTCCTCGGGGTATTTCGCGTGAAAATACGAGAGCAGGCGGGCGCGCACCTGCTTGGCCTTGCCGACGTAGAGCACCCGGCCCGAGCCGTCGAGCATCCGGTAGATGCCCGGACGCGGTTCGGCGGTGCCCTTGACCCGGCGCTTGAGGCCGTCCCGGTCGGGGACGGGGAGGGGGAGCGCGAAGGCGTGCGCGGTCACCTCTGGCACCGGTGGCAGAAGACGGTAATGCGCGCGTCGATCGCGTGCGTCCCGGCGAGCGAAGTTCCGCAGCGGACGCAGGGCTCGCCCTCCCGCTCGTACACCAGCAGCTCGAACTGGAAGCGGCCTTTTCTCCCGGTGCCGGTCCGATAGTCCCGTACGGTAGTTCCCTGGGACGCGATCGCTGCCTGGAGGATGCGCACCAGCTCACCGTGGAGCCGCCGGGCCTGGGCGGCGCTCACCGCGCTGGCCGGTTTGGAGGGGTCGATTCGCGCCGCGAAAAGCGCCTCGTTGGCGTAGATATTCCCCACCCCCGCCAGGGCCCGCTGATCCATGAGGACTTTCTTGACGGCCGCCCGCGAGCCGCCGAGGATCCGGTGCAGCGCCCTGGCCGAGAACTCGGCATCGAGGGGCTCCGGGCCGATCGCCCCGGTGTAGCGGATCCAGCCTTTCGCGTCGAGCCAGAGGAGCGTGCCGAGCCGGCGGACGTCGCGGTACACCAGGGTCCTCCCGTTGTCGAGAGATATTCGCAACACGGCGTAGCGCCGCTCTTCCCCAGTGAGCGGTCGGTCGAGCACCAGGAGCGACCCCGTCATCCCCGGCTGCACCACCAGCCGCCGGGTCTCGGTTTCGATTACCGCGTGCTTGGCCCGCCGGGAAATCGAGCGCACCCGCACTCCCCGGAGGCCGGCGAGCAGGGTCCGCCGAGACACGCCGCGCAGCACGTCGTCGTGGGACAGCCGGGCCTCGAGGAA
>JBGPVQ010000032.1:0-12630 GCA_041491785.1 Gemmatimonadota bacterium
CACTATCGTCGGGGTCGACGTGGAGATCGCGCCGGAGATCACGCCGGAAGGCGTCACCGATCTCGGAACAGTGGCGGCCGCGACCGCGGTAGACTACCTCCTCGAGCTCTCAGCCCGCGCCGATGGACGTCCGGGACGTGAGGCGATCCTCCCCGCCGTCCTCGCCGACAGCGCCACGGTCTGGCCGGGCCTGCTCACCCTGGCGTGGAATCGGGAAATCTCCCGAAACGTCCGGCAGGGGGCGATCGGATGGCTGGGGCGCGAGCTCGACCGGCTCGGCGGGGAGGATGCGCGCAAGGTCTCGACGGCGCTGGTCGCCATCGCGAGCAACGGAGAGGAGACGCTTCCGATCCGCCAGCAGGCGGTCTCGGTTCTCTCCCGATCGGAGCGGGCGGACCTTGCCGCACTTACGAAAATGGCGAGCGGTGCTGACGGCTGGCTCCGCCAGGCCTCCATCCAGGCGCTGGCCAACTCCGGCGATCCGCGGGCCCGCGATTTTCTCCGCGCGGCGTTTCAGGACCCGGAACTCCCGGAGGCGCTCCGCGTCACGGTCATCCGCGGGCTGGGGCGAGACTACGCCACCGCACGCGACATCGAACTGCTCCGGGGCCGCTACCCGAGCCTCGGGTCCACCGCGGCCAAACAGGCGGTGCTGTCCGTCCTGGGTGACCAGGGCGGCACGGCGAATCTCCAGTGGCTGCTGGGGGTTTCAGGGGACGCCCAGGCCGAGCCGGAGCTCAGGGCTCAGGCGGTCGACGCGGCCCAGCGGGCCGGCGCCAGCACGGCGCAGGTCGGCAAGTTGTACGACCAGGCGCCCGACCGGCGCGGCAAGGAAGCGGCAATCGGCGCGTTGTTCCGAAACGGCGATCGGGAAGCGGTGGACCGCCTCATCAAGATCGCGCGGACGGAAACGGATCCGACGGTTCGGCGATCCCTGATTTCGCGATTGGGGCGGCTGGAAGACCCGCGGGTGAAGGACTTGCTGAAGGAGTTGGTCGGGCAGTAGCTATCCCAGAAAGGCGCGCACCCGGGGATCCATTTTTTCCGGCGTCCAGTAGGGTTCCCAGACCAGCTCGATCTCGACGCTCTTGACCCCCTCGAGATCCTCGAGCACAAGTTTGGCGTCCTGCATGATCTCCTGCCCGGAGGGACATCCGGGCGAGGTCAGCGTCATCTTCACCTTGACGTCGCCCTCCGCTCCCACGCTGGTCTCGTAGATCAACCCGATGTCCACGATGTTGAGCCCGAGCTCCGGGTCTTTGACGGCGCGAAGTGCTTTCCGGATCGATTCCGAAGTAAGGGTCGTCGGCATGGCATCCTCCAGGCGCGTTTCCATCCCTCGAACAATGCCTCCCGGCTCTCCCCAGGTCAACGTGCCGCGAGCCCGATGACCAGATCGGACAATTGGGTGCGAAGTTTTCGGAGCGCGGTGATGGAACGCCGCGCCCGCGGGTCGAGACTCCGATTGGTGAGGAAGACCATGAAAAGATCGCGCACCGGATCGACCCAGAGCATCGTGCCGGTCCAGCCGGTGTGCCCGTAGGTTCGGGGTCCGGCGCGAGTACCGTAGACGGAGGGGTTGGCGCCGCGCCGATCCGGGGTGTCCCAGCCCAGCGCGCGGGTTCCGCTGTGGTCGGAGGGTTGGACAAACTGGCGCAGCATGGCCGCCGCGACCCAGGGGCCCCCAGGAGCCGATCCCTCGGAGAGCCAGGTCTGGGCGAATCGGGCCAGATCGGCCCCGGTGGAGAACAGCCCCGCGTGGCCGGCGACGCCGCCCAGGAGGAAGGCGTTGGCGTCGTCCACCCGCCCCGGGGCCGGCCGGCCGTCAACGCTCCGGCTCGGAGCGAGCGAGGCGCCTCGCGGGAGCGCCGGGGCAAAGACGGTGGCCGACATGCCGAGTCGCGAGAACACTTCGCGGGCGGCCACGCTGTCCAGTGGAGCCCCGGCAACCGCCTCCACCACCAGGCCGAGGAGAATTCCGTTCAGGTCGCTGTACTCGGCCGAGGCCCCCGGTGCGCGGACCAGCGGCTCGCGAAAGATGAGGTCGAGCGCCGCCTCCCGATTGGCGGCCAGTCGGTAGAGCGGGAGATAGGCCCGGAGTCCGCTGGTGTGGTCCAGGAGCATTCGAACAGTGACTCGCTCCCGGCCCTCCCCGGTGAATCGGGGAAGGTATCGAGCCACCGGCGCGTCGAGGTCGAGGCGGCCGCGATCGACCAGGACCAGCGCGCTGCTCATAGTGGCGACGACTTTGGTGAGGGAGGCCAGGTCCCAGCGCGTGGTCTCGGCGGAGGGCGCCGGGGAGGTGCGGGCCCAGGTCAGGTGCCCGAAGCCTCTCTCGAAGAGCACCGTGTCGCGGCGGCCGATGACCACCACCGCCCCGGGGTACACCCCCTGGGCGATTCCTTTTTGTATCACCGCGGCTAGCGGGGCGAATCGGGGGCTCGGCAGCGCGGGCGCGGCAGGCCCGAGCTGCAAGAGGACAAGGAGCGCGGTGGGCAAGGCGATCACGGGGTCACCGTTTCGCGAACTGTTCCTAGTGGTAGTTGATACAACAACGTGATTGTCGCACGGTCTCGTTGACTCAGTTTGCTGGTCCGGGTGGACGGGTACATCACGTCATCCGGATCAGGAGAGTGGGAGAGGCCGAGGGAGTGCCCGATCTCGTGCACCGCGACGGCCAGGAGCTGGGATTCGGGAATGGGGTGACCAGCACGGTCCAGGCGGGCCAGGGAAATGACCGCGGAATGAATGGCGCCGTCTCGGGTCCATTGCAGGTCGGTCTGTCCGGCGCGATCGCCGCCGAGCTGTGAGGTGGACCGGACCAGGATTTGGGCTCCCGCGGTGTCGCCGGTCACGGTGAACCGGAACCCGAGGCCGGCGTCTTCCCACAGCGCCACCGCGCGCCGGGTAATCGCCAGCAACCGGGCGTCGTGCTGGGAGGAATCGGTGGGGGGAACCGCCACGATCAAGGTGGTTCCCTGCTGATCCGACCAGCGCCGCGCCGTCGAGTCGGTCTCCACGAAGAGCGAATCGAAGTAGGTGTAGCCAGCGGCACGAAGGAGCCGGCGGCGTCCCTCGAGTCGGGCCAGCAGGTCGATGGTCGGGGTACCGCTCTCGGTCGGTGGCAGGATCGCCGCGATCGGAGTTGCGGCCGGAAGCGGGGCGGAGCGGGGCGCGGGCACCGACGCCGCGGCCCGGGAGGACTCGGTGCGTGGTCGGCGCAGGCGGCCGAACACAAGGAGGCCCACCACTACGGTGAGGGCGGTGAGGAGGAGGCGGGTCATGGAGCGTCGATCGGAATATGGGGAGGACGCCGGCCGACTCGCCACCTTGCACCGCTAACTGGCGCACCCCGCGGGGGCGACCTACCATTCGGGCTTGCAGACTCTTGCACTCTTCGATCGCGGGATTCCCCTGCGCGGCGCGCACGCGACCCGCCGGCGCTGATGCCGGAACGGGTCGCCGGACTCATCGTCCGCTTCCGCTGGGTCGTGGTGGCGCTCTGGGCGGTGATTGGGGCGGTGGGCCTGGTGCGCGCCCCGCGCACCCCGGAGCTCCTCAACGTGCGCGGGGGAGCGGACCGGGAGAGCGAAGCCGCGGCGGCCGACCGATTGCTCGGCTCCCGGTTCGCGCGGCCCTTCAGTGAATACTTCGCCGTCGCCCTCGAGAGCACCGCGCCGTTTACCGACGGCCTTCCCCGGGCAGCCCTCGATTCAATCACCGAGGAGCTCAAGCGAGAGCCCTACGTCCGCTCGATGGTTTCCTATCGCGGGCCGGCCGACTCGCTGTTCCTGAGCAAGGACGGGCGGCTCACTTTCTTTCTGGTCTCGGTGGAAGCGCCCGCGGGAGACAGCGCCGGCAAGGTCGTGGCCACCTTCCGCCAGGCGCTGAGCCACGCGGTGGGCCGAGTGCCGTACCGGGATGCCTACCGGGCGTGGGTGACCGGCCGGTCCCCGCTCGACCTCGACGTGCGCACGTTGAGCACCGAGGACAGCCGCCGTTTGGAGGCGCGGTTGATTCCGATCACCCTGGCGATTCTGGTCCTCGCCTTCGGCGCGCTGGTGGCCGCGCTGCTCCCCCTCCTGGTCGGTTTCCTCGCGGTCACCATCTCCCTGGCGATCATCGGTGTCGTGGCCGTCCACACGCCGATGTCGGTGTTCGTCCTGAACCTCACGACGATGATCGGGCTCGGGGTGGGGATCGACTACTCCCTGCTGGTGGTGACACGGTTCCGGGAAGAGTTGATGCGGGGCTACCGCCGGCGCGAGGCGGCGATGCGCACCTTCCGCACCGCGGGCGTGGCGGTGCTCACCTCCGGGCTCACGGTGGTGGTCGGCTTCGGCGCGCTCATCCTCACGCCGCTGACCGAGACCAAGAGCGTCGGCATCGGAGGGCTCATCGTGGTGGGCGTCGCGGTGCTGCTCTCCACGACGCTCCTCCCTGCCCTGCTGGCGATGATCGGTCGAGGCATCGATCGCCCGCGCTGGCTGGCGCGGCGGCTGACGTGGTACCACTCGCCGCGGGGCTGGGAAAAATGGGCCCGTTCCCTGGCACGGCACCCGCTCAGGGCGCTGGTGCTCGGGGCCATCGTGGTGGCGACGCTCACGGCGCCGCTTCGCTGGATCCGGATCGGGCTTCCGGCCCGCCACTGGTGGCCGTCGCAGACCGAGGCGGGCGCCGGGGTCCTCGTGCTCGACCGGATCGGCGTGTCGGGGTACCTCTTCCCCATCCGCGTCCTGGTGGAGTTTCCCGAGGGCCAGGCCGCCACCGGGCTCACCGGATTGCGCGCGCTCCGGCACTTCTCCGATTCGATGCGGGCCGACCCCCGGGTCCGGGACGTGAAGAGCCTGGTGGATCTCGAACCCGGCCAATCCCTGCTGGGTTACTCGCTGCTGTACTCCGACCTCGACTCGGCCCGGGCCCGGCACAAGGACGTCATCGACGCCTACCTGAGCCGCGACGGGCGGATGGCGCTCCTCGACGTGATTCCCCGGGACTCGACCTCGCTCACCACCGCGATGGACCTGGTAGCGAAGGCGCGGGCGCTCGCCGCCTCGCAGCACATCCGCCAGCTGCGCGGGGCCACGGTGGTGGTGGGGGGCTACGTGGCGTCGAGCGTGGACTTCCAGAAGGATCTGCTGGGCCGCTTTCCGATGATCATCGCTCTGGTGCTCGGCGTCACCGCGGTGATGATGGCGATCGCGTTCCGGTCGGTCTTGGTGCCGGTGAAGGCCGTCATCATGAATTCGCTCTCGGTGGGCGCCACCTTCGGACTCATCGTGCTGGTCTTCCAGTACGGCTTCGGCTCCCGGGCGTTCGGGCTCGACGGACCCACCGAGGCGATCTTCGTGGTGGTGCCAGTGCTGGTCTTCGCGGTGGTGTTCGGGCTCAGCATGGACTACGAAGTGTTTCTGCTGTCCCGCATCAAGGAGGCCTTCGATCGCACGGGGCGAAACACCGAGGCGACGATGGAAGGGGTGAGCGCCACCGCTTCGGTGATCACCTCCGCCGCGCTGATCATGATCGTGGTCTTCGGCGCGTTCGCCTTTGCGCGGGTGCTGATGGTGCAGTTCCTGGGCTTCGGCCTGGCGGTGGCGGTGCTGCTCGACGCGACCGTCATCCGCATGGTGCTGGTGCCGGCGTTCATGCACGTGGCGGGGAGCTGGAATTGGTGGCCTGGAACGCGGGGAGCCAGGGAGCCGAGGAGCGAGGGTTCCGGGCCCGCCTAGGATTTCGCGTCCAGCCAGTTCTCCCCCACGCCGACATCCACGACCAGCGGCACCTTGAGGGTGGCGGCACCCTCCATGTGCTCCTTCACCAGCGCCGTCACCCGCGCGACTTCGGACGCCGGCGCCTCGAGCACCAGCTCGTCATGTACCTGGAGCACGAGGTGCGCGGCCGATCCCCCCTCTCCAAGAGCCCGGTGGAGCCGTGCCATCGCGATCTTGATCAGATCGGCGGCCGATCCCTGCAGGGGTGCGTTCTGGGCCTGACGCTCACCGAACGCGCGAACGTTGAAGTTCTTGTCCAGGACCTCGGGGATGTAGCGCCGCCGCCCGAAGAGCGTTTCCACGTAGCCCTTCTCGCGGGCGAGCTCGACCTGCCGGTCGAGGAAGGCCCGCACGCCCGCGAAGCGCTGAAAGTACTCGGTGATGAACGCCTTGGCCTCCTCCTGCGGGATGGCCAGCTGGCGCGAGAGGGCGAAGGCGCCCTGTCCGTAGATCGTCCCGAAATTGATCGTCTTGGCGCGGGCGCGCATCTCGGGGGCTACCTGGTCCACCGGGACGCCGAAAATGATCGACGCCGTCTGCCGGTGGATGTCCTCGCCGTTCCGGAACGCCGCGATGAAGGCCGGGTCCTCCGAGAGGTGGGCCATGAGGCGGAGCTCGATCTGTGAATAGTCCGCCACGACGAACTTCCATCCCGGCGCCGGCACGAAGCCCCGCCGGATTTCCTCACCTCGCGGCGTGCGGATCGGGATGTTCTGGAGGTTGGGCTCGGAGGAAGAGAGCCGTCCCGTGGCCGCGCCGATCTGGTTGAAGCTGGTGTGGATCCGGCCGGTGAACCGGTGCACCTTCTGGGGCAACACCTCCACGTAGGTGGACCGGAGCTTCTGCAGCTCGCGGTAGTCGAGCAGCAGCTTCGGCACTTCATGGCCCATCGCGGCGAGCTGTTCGAGAACGTCGGCGTCGGTGGAGGGGCCGGTCTTGGTGCGCTTGAGCACCGGGAGGCCGAGTTTTTCGAAGAGCACCGCGGCGAGTTGTCGGGGGCTGTTCAGGTTGAGGGCGCCCCCGGCCGCGCGGGCGATCTCCCGCTCGAGGCGTTGCAGGTCAACCGAGAGCTCCTTGGAGAGCCGGGCGAACAGCGCGGGGTCGATGGCGATTCCGACCCACTCCATGTCCACCAGGACCTCGACCAGCGGCATCTCGATGCCGTCGAGGAGGGGCTGCAGCGCCGTCTCGGCGAGGCGCGGCGCGAAGAGCTGGTGGAGGGCCAGGACGGTCGCGCTGTCGGCGCCACAGTATGCGGCGGCGTCCTGGATCGGCACTTCCGCGAACGGGATCTGTCCCTTTCCCTTTCCGGTCAGGTCATTGTAGCTCCGCATCGCACGGCCGAAATGATCCAGCGAGAGCGTGTCGATGCCGTGCGACCGACGCCCCGGGTCGAGCACGAAGCTGGCCAGCATGGAGTCGTACGCCACTCCCCCGAGCTCCACACCCGCCTTTCGAATCACCTGCCAGTCGTACTTGATGTTGTGCCCGCCCTTCCTGACCGAGGGGTCGCGCAGCAGCTCGGCGATCGGCGCGCAGGCCGGGTCGGTGAGCGGCGGCAGATTCGTCACCGGCGCCGGCGCGGCCAGCTCTCCGCCCCGCGGGCGGTGCCCGAACGGGAGGTACCAGGCGGCGTCGGGGCCGATCGCGAACGAGAGCCCGATGAGATCGGCATCGTGCGGCTCCAGCGAGCTGGTTTCGGTGTCCAGGGCGATCAGCGGCGCGGCGCGCAGCTCCCGCGCCAGCCCCGGCAGCGCGGCGGGATCATCGATGACGCTCACCCGCACCGAGTCGGCGGGTGACTGCGGGCGGTCGGCGGAGCCTTCCGCGCCCGAGGCGCCTTCCGCCGGCTCCCCGACGTCGGCCGAACCCAGCCGCTTCGCGAGGGTGTGGAACTCGAGCTCGGCCAGCAGCTTGAGCAGCGCGGGGCGGTCCGGTTCCTGAAGGGCGGTCTGCTCCAGGTCGAGGGACACCGGTACGTCGGTCTGGATGGTGACCAGCTCGCGCGAGAGCCGGGCGTCGTCGGCGTACTGTTCCAGCGCCTCGCGGGGGCGCTTCCCCAGCACCTCGCCGCGCCGGCTGAGCAGCGCGTCGAGGTCGCCGAACTGCTGGAGCAGCTGCACCGCCCCCTTCTCCCCGATTCCGCGGACCCCCGGCACGTTGTCGGAGGAATCGCCCACCAGCGCGAGGTAGTCGACCACCTGGCGGGGCGGCACCCCGAGCCGCTCCGAGGCGTTGGACTCGTCCACCCACTGCTCCTCTACGCCGGCGGCACCGCCCCGCCCGGGATTGAGCAGGGCGATCCGGGGACCGATGAGCTGATAGAAGTCCTTGTCGCCGGAAACGACCACGACCTGCAGGCCGTCCGCCGCTTCCCGGCGTGCCAGGGTGCCGATCACGTCGTCGGCTTCGAACCCCGGCACCGAGACCACCGGCACCCGAAACGCGGAGAGCAGCGCGCCGACCTGTTCGATGGCGCGGTCGAAGTCGGCCTGCAGCTCTTCGTCAAGCTTCTTCCGGGTGGACTTGTACTCGGGGTAGCGCTGGGTGCGGAAGGAATCACCGGCGTCGAGCACCCAGACGAGGTAGTCGGGCCGGTACTTCGACTGCAGGCGCAGGAGGAAGTTGACGACGCCCCAGGCGGCGGAGGTGTTCTCCCCGCGGCTGGTGCGGAGCGGCCGGGTCAGCAGCGCGAAGAACGCGCGATAGATGAGGGCGTGGCCGTCGACCAGAAAGAGCTGCGGGGGGTCATGGTGAGGCATCCCCAAAGCTACCGGAAGTCGCGAGCGGGGTGTAGCGAAGCTAGCGCATCGACCCCTGGCGCATCAGCTGGGCCTTCGCGCGGGAGAATTCCGCCCGCGAGGCTGGCGTCATCCGCAACCGGGAGAACCCCAACTGGCCCTGGAAGGAGATCACCGCCCGGTAGCTGTTGTAGACCCACTGAACCACCCGGGTGTCCTGACCGGGGGGCGTCTCGACGGCTTGATCGGGATCCCCGAGCGTGACATAGACCTCACCCCTGTCGGTACGCCATCCGGGGCCGCCTTCATCCTTGAATCGCTCGTTGGCGATGGCGATGCGGGTGAAGTACTGGTCCAGCGCTTCGTTCTCCGGGGTCTCCTTGACCGGATCGGTGGCGGCCCAGAACTCTCTCCAGAGGCGGGGCCGGTCGGCGATCTTCGCGTTGCGCAGCGCGTTGAGCCGGTCGGGGGCGAAGGGGAAAAAGCGCAGCAGGTTGAGGAGGTTGTCGTAGTTGGTGACCACCCAGCTGCGCGAGAAGGACACCAGGGCGGTGACCCGCTTCGCGTCCGCCCCTTCCCCGACCACGACCTTGAGCTCTCCCAGAGGCGGCGCATCGGACGCCAGCCGCTCCACCCGGGCCTCGACCGGCCGGTTCCCGGCGAAGTTGACGCTGCTGTGGTAGATGAGGCTGTCCCGCTCGTCCCTCACCTCGATGGGAATCATGGCGGGGCCCGGAAACCGGTAGCCTTCCAGGTACACCAGCAGGGAATCGCCCCCGCCGTTCGCCACGGTGCCGCGGGGATTGAGCAGCAGGGTAAGCGAGTCGGTGACCCGGGCCCGCGGCCGCGCCTGGTAGACCAGAATCGGGGGCGTGATGGTGCCGGGCCGGAAGGCGGGGACCTCGATGGGCTTCTCGGCCCGGGAGAAGGCGTTGGAGGCGGGATCGCGCACCGTTACCGCGAGAGTGTAGGCGCCCGGCGTGAGGAGGAAGCCCTGCTCCACGATCACACTCTCGTCGGCTCGCTGGGTCTCCAGGAACGACTCCACCCGGATCACCTCATCGCGCACCGCCTGCACCGGCGTGGCGCCCGCGCGGGTGAAGGCGTATTCCACCCGGAACCGGGTGGCGAAGGAGCGGCCATCGCGCGCAAAGGCGAACGCGTGGTTCTCGAAGGAAAGCCCCACCCGCGTGATGGTGGAGTCCCCCTGCCCCGCCACGAACGCGATGCTCCCCACGAACGGCATCGGTCCGCTTGCGGCCAGCCGCCCGATCCGCTGGTACAGCGCCGGCAGATTGAAGAGCTCGGTGAGGGTCTGCTCAGTGGAGGGTGCTACGCCGCGGGCCGGCGTGCGAGAACCCCCGCACGCCACCACGGTGAGAATCAGCCCGATCGGCGCCACGCGCCGGAGGAGGTTGGACGTCGTCATGCGAGCGCCGAGGGATGAGGTGGCGAGGCCGGTCCGGCTCATGATCACGATGAGGGGACGCCCACAGCGAGGCCGGCGTGCACGCGCCGCTTGTGAGGGCACCCGGCCGGCAGTAGTTTGGACTGCCTCCCATGAGCCAAGATAATCTCGTCGGCAGAACCGTGGCCGGATACCAGCTCCTCGCCCATGTGGGCGAGGGCGGGACGGCAACGGTCTACCGCGCCGAGCATCCGGAACGCGGTGCGGCCGCGATTAAGGTGCTGCGGCCCCGCATGGCCCAGGATCCGGTGGCGGTGAAGCGATTCCTGCGCGAAGCGGAATTCGGCGCGCGGATCAATCACACCAACATCATCCGCACCTTCGACTTCGGCGAAGCGGACGGCGTCTACTACCTGGCGCTGGAATGGGCCAGCGGCGAACCGCTTGCCGGCTTCCTCACCTCCGCCGGACGCCTCGCGCCGCCGCTGGTGGCGAAGATCATCGAGCAGCTGGGCGAAGCCCTCGAGGTGGCGCACCGGGCCGGCATCATCCACCGCGATCTCAAGCCGGCGAACATCATGTACGACCCGGAGACACAGACCGCGCGCCTCCTCGACTTCGGCATCGCGCGGGACGCGGAGGACAACCCCGCCGAACGCCTCACCCGCGCGGGATTCTTCGTCGGGACGCTGCAGTACGTGGCCCCCGAGGCGCTCTCCGGCGAGTTGGTCGGTGAGCAGGCCGACGTCTACAGTCTCGCCACCATTGCGTATCATCTCCTCACCGGGGTCCTCCCCTTCCCCGGCCGCAGCCCGCGGGAGCTGTTTCAACAGCTGCTCACCCAGTCCCCGGTGTCCCTCAACGAGGCCGTCAAGGGCCTCAAGTTCTCCGCGGCGATCGAGGCGGCGGTGATGACCGGCCTGGAACGCGACCTCTCCAAGCGGTGGAAGTCGGTCAGTGAGTTCGCCCGCGCCTTCTGCGCCGCCGTGCGGTCCGAGCCTCCGCCCGACCGGAAGGGCGGGTTCCTCTCTTCGCTGTTCAAGAGAGGCAGCGAGTGAACGACCGGGAGACGCTCGCGGCCCTGCTCCGCGAGCGCTCCGTGAGCTTGGGCGACTTCGTCCTCACCTCGGGTCAGCGTTCCACCTACTACATCGACGCCCGCAAGACCACCATGTCCGCCGAAGGACAGCTCCTCATCGGGCGGGTCGGCCTGGCCGCGATTCGGGAGGCGGGCTGGGAACCGGCCGCGGTCGGGGGCCTCACGCTGGGGGCCGACCCGGTGGCCTACGCGATCGCCCGGGAGAGCGCCGACCACCCACCGCTGGTTCAGGCGTTCAGCGTCCGGAAGGCCGCCAAGGAGCATGGTACCCGACGGCAAATCGAGGGGAACTTCGCCGCCGGGGACCGCGTGGTGGTGATCGAGGACGTCATTACCTCCGGTGGTTCCGCCCGGGAGGCGGTCGAGGTGGTCCGCGCCAACGACGGGCTGGTGCTGGGAGTGCTGGCGGTGGTCGACCGCGAGCAAGGCGGCCGCGCAGCATTGGAAGCACTTGGATTGTGTGTTGTTGTGTTGACAACTACTACGCAAATCGGCATCACATGAGACACTAGTCCTTCCGCGACCCCCGCAGTGGGTGGAACCCCTCCCAGAGCTCCCGGTACGGCTCGACCATCTGTGCGAGAAATCGCTCCAGCGCCGTCGCAAACGGAAATCGCCGTCGAAATTCGCCGGGGGTGATCCCCAGCATGGCGCGGAGGGTCCGTCCGAAGCTCTGCGGCGAAGAGCAATCGAGCCGGTAGGCCACGTCGGCCACGGAACGGCCGCCCCCTTCGAAATACTGTGCCGCGTAGAGCAGCCGGATCGCCGCCAGGTAGGTCTTGGGGGAGGGAAGTCCCGCCCGGGCAAATCGGGACATCAGGGTGCTGGGCTTGATCTGGCAGCGGGTGGCTAGGACCCGGACCGCCGGTGTTTCCGGAGCGAGGCGGATGAGCAGCTCGAGCAGGAAGCGGGCATCCTGGGGCAAGTCGGGGAGCGCAGCCAGGGTCGGTGCGAGGATGCGGGCGGCGCCCCGGGTGGCCGGTTCGGCGACCAATTGGCGCAGGCGCATCCACCCGGCGGGGGCGGTGACGTCCACGACCTGCCGTACCCCGTTGGCGCCGAGTCGAAGCAACGTCTCCGAGGCGCCGGCGTCGTGCCGGGTGACCAGCGCCACGGTGGGGACGCCGGGAAAGCTCCGGACCAGTTGGTCGACGAGGTCGCCGGGGTCGGCGGCGCAGTGGTTCACCGAGAGAAGTACGGCGTCGACCGCCCGTTCCCGGACCGCGCGCACCGCCTCGGGAACCGAGCTCCGGTGCAGCACCGCGAAGCATCCCACGCTGGCGGCATCGAGGCTGGCCCGCTCGGCTGGCGCGACGACGGCGACGACGGTCGGGGCGGGGTAGCGCCAGGCCGGCGCCGCCAATTCGGCCATATAGTGGAGCCCTCCCTGGAGGTCGAGGGGGAGGATGGGCCGGGACCCTCAACCACCGCTCAACCCCCGCCTGGCCTACGCCTCTCCGGGGCGGCGCCAAACGCAACGAACGATGCGGGTCGGGCATCGAACGGGGTACCCACATGACCAGTCACGGCGCAGGTCTCCTCGAGACGCTTCGGCGGGCCTTCGGGCGGCAGTATCGCCTGGAGCGGGAGCTCGGCCGCGGCGGAATGGGG
>JBGPVQ010000033.1:0-12628 GCA_041491785.1 Gemmatimonadota bacterium
GCCCGGGTCATCCCGCGGACCAGCTCCGTGGCCGCGACCGTCTTCCCCGCGTTCATGCAGGTCCCGGCGACATACACCACCGGCACGCCGCACTCCAGCGATTCGGCGGGCGGGACCGCGCCGTCGGCGATGGTGGCCGGCCGTCCCACCCGGTCGCCCAGCTCGGGAAAGGCGAGCACCGCGCCGAGCACCTCCGCCTGGAACGGCGGTCCGATGTCCGGGTTGGAGGAGGTGCACCGCCCCAGAATCCCGCCCAGGTTGAGCACGTTGAGGGTGTTTCCGACGGCAATCCGTGCCGGCACATCCCCGGCGTAGCCGCGGAGCGCGCGGCGTGATCCGAGGGTGCCGGCGAGCACGTCTCCCGCGCGGAGGGAGACCATCCGGCCGGAGGGATCCTCCACCGTATTGTAGGTGGACTTGTCCTCCAGGATCCTCACCGCGAGGACGAAGCCCTCCTGGGCGACGATCTCCTCGCCCACGATTACATCAGGGGCAAGGCGCGCGTTCCGGGTCGAGGACGCGATGCGGTCCAGGCGGAGACGGGTGGTGCGGACCATCGCTACTTCGGCTGCCCCGCCCGCTGGGCCAGCAGCGAGGGAATCGCGCCGATTCGCGCGAAGGCGCGCGCCTCGTCGCCGGTCCAGAGACGATTCTCTTCGCCGTAGGTGGCCACCGAGCGGTCCATCATGGAGAACGGGCTCCGGGACCCGGTCACCATGAATCGGCCCGGGGCGAGGTGGACCCGGGTCTCCCCGGTGACCCGCTGCTGCGAGCTGGTGAAGAGGGCCTCGATGTCCCGGAGCGCCGGGTCGAAATAGTGGCCCTCGTGGAGCCGGTCGCCGTAGAAGCGGCCCAGCTGGTCCTTCCAGAACACCTGCCACTTGGTGAGCACCAGCTTCTCGAGCTCCCGGTGGGCGGCGATGAGCAGGAGCGCGGCGCCGGCCTCGAACCCGATGCGCCCCTTGATGCCCAGCGCGGTTTCCCCGACGTGGATGTTGCGGCCCACGCCGAAGGCCTGGGCCAGCGCCGAGACCCGGGCGATGAGATCGGGGCCGCCGAGGGCGGCACCGCCCACCGAGACGGGAACGCCGCGCTCCCAGCCGATTACCAGGTCCATGGGCGCCGGAGCGTTCGCGGGAGGATCGAGCAGCTCGGCGGGCGGTGCGGCCCAGGTGTCGTGGGTCCAGCCGCCGCCCCAGGTCGTGCCCCATAGCCCGGTGTTGATGCTGAAGGCGCCGGCCTTGGCGGGCACCGGCAACTTCCGCGCTTCGAGATAGGCGATGGCCTTTTCGCGGGAGAGCCCCTCATCCCGAATCGGCGTGACGATGGCAAGCTCGGGAGCCAGGACCCTGAGTGCGATGTCGAAGCGCACCTGGTCATTCCCCGCACCGGTGGAGCCGTGGGCGACCGCCCCCGCGCCGATGGCCCGGGCCTCCGCGATGACCGAGATGGCCTGTTGGGTCCGCTCGGCGGCCACCGAGAGCGGGTAGACCTCGCCGCGGAGGACGTTGCCCTGGATGAGGAAGGAAACGAACCGGTCAAACACCGGGGCGCGGGCGTCCACCTCGTGGTGCTCCACCGCGCCGACCGCCTGGGCCTGGCGCCGGATGGCGGCCCGCTGCTCCGGGGAGGCGCCGCCGGTATTCACGTAGACGGTGTGGACGGCGTACCCCTGCTCGGTCAGCCGGGGAACGCAGTACGAGGTATCGAGCCCGCCGGAGAAGGCCAGGGCCAAGGGGGCGTTCTGCATAGTGCATAAATATGCAACGACCCGGGTGGCGCGCAAGGGGCCGGCGCCGCACGCCGTGCGGGGCGGCCCCCGACTCAGACCGGCTTGGCCTTGGGGAGAAAGCGCCCGACCAGGCCGCCGACGATTCCGGCCGCCGCGCCGGTGCCGGTGGCGATGGCGATGACTTGCGCCAACGCTCCCGGCGCCTGCCCCGTGATTCCAGCCAGCGCCGAGCCGATCAAGCTGCTGACCCCTCCCGCGACGGCACCACCGGCCAGCGCGGTCCCCATCGAGCCCGCTGAGGACAACTTGCTGAACCGGACCCCGGCCAGCGCGGCCACGGTGCTGCCCACAATCGGATAGAAATTGCCGTCGGAGCCCACCGACGGCACGAACTTGCCGATCAGCACCATGACGATCTGCAGGAGCGAACCGAACAGGATCGACTTCGACAGCGCGGACTTATCCATGCGGGCCTCCTGGAGGAGATAGAGGCTACGGGACCGTCGCCATGCACTCGATCTCGAGGCGGCTGCCCAGGGCCAGGCCGGCGGCGCCGAACGCGCTGCGGGCCGGGCGATGGGTGGGGAAAAAGGTGACGTAGATGGTGTTCATCCGGGCCCACTCCCCGATGTCCGCGAGCATGACCAGGCATTTCACCACCCGATCCATGGAGGAGCCGTTGGCCTCCAGGAGCTTCTTGATGTTGGTGAGCGCCTGCCGGGTCTCCGCCTCCACGCCGCCCGCCACCAGCTTGTTGGTGCTGTCGGTGCCGAGCTGGCCGGCCAGATAGAGCATGTGGTCCACCCGGACCGCCGGGGAGAACGGCAGGGTGGCGGCGGCCCCGGCGGGAACGATGTAGGTGACCTCGGGGGGCTTTCCCTGCGCGGCGAGGGGAGCTGCGAGCAACAGGGCGATGGGAACTGCGGAGGCGATGGGGCGCATAGACCGGGACTTTCGAGGTGGCGGACCGGGTGACCTTGCGAACGGCCGGGAGAAGTTCCGCCCCGGCGAGTGATCTGTCAATGAACCTCAAATGAACCGGGTTACGCGGTCCACGCTGTGCCGGTGGTGCGGAAACCCCGGCTCATCTCCCTTGCCGATGGCCACCAGGGCTGGAATGGTGACCCGCTCGGGCAGCCCGAGCAGCTCCTTCATCTCCTCCGGCTTGAAGCCGAGCATCGGCGAGGTGCGGTATCCCATGGACTGCGCGGCGAGGAGCAAGTAGCCCAACGCGATATAGGCAAGGCCGTGCGCATAGCGCTGCCGCTCCTCCGGGCTCTGCGCACCGAACTGCTTGAGGAGACTCGCCTTCGTCTTGGCCCGCCCGGCCTCATCGACGCCGGGATGGATGACTTCGTCCAGGTTTTCGATCACGTCCTCCATGTCGGCGTAGAGCACGATGAGCGCGTGGGCCGAGGCGACCTGCCGCTGCTTGAGGGCAATCGGCAGCATGCGGGCGCGCATCTCCGGATCGCGCACCACCACGAAGCGCCAAGGCTGACAGTTGTCGGCCGACGGGGCCAGACGGGTCTGCCGCAGAATCTCCCGGAGATCTTCTTCAGGAACATCCTCCTGCAGGTACTTCCGGATCGCGCGGCGCGACTCGGCCGCCTGGCACACCGACAGCGTGGATGGAGCGGGCATGGGGCGGTTCGCTCGGCTCAGGGTGACGAGGTACCAATGACTTCGAAGGCCACTTCATCCCGATCGTTCCCTACAGCGGCCCGAAGCCGGTGTTTCCCCGCAACCAGGGGAAGCCGGGAGCCGGCAACCGCCCGACCGTCCAGGAACCAGCGCACCTTCGCGCCCCGCGGCGCCCCGGCGGACCGCAGTCCGATGGTCGCGTAGCGGGGATCGACACCCGGAACGAAGCGGAAGACGTCTCCCGCGGCCGGGGAGATGATGTGAAACCCGGTCACCACGGAGTCTCCCGCCGGGCGCGAGGCGCTCCGGTCGCCGGCGACCGCCGCCAGTCGCGCCGTGGCGGCCCACTCGGCGTACCGCGGCGGCAGTGTCACGCCATCGCCGGTGTGCCAGTCACATTCCTTCTCCGGCGCGGTACCCGGCAGGAACCACTCGGTCGAGACGGGACAATGCGCCCCGGCGCGGAGCCCCGAGAGTCGGCACACCGACAGCGCCGTGGCGCCAAGTTGCTGTGGGGTTGCCAACCCGCCGGGAGGATGCCGGGCCGCGGTGAGCAGAGCCGCGCGATGCAGCAGCGGCCCGGCGCCGGTAACGCCGCTTACCCCTTCCATCGGCCGCCCGTCGAAATTGCCGACCCACACCGCCACCGTGAATCCACCGGTGACCGCGACCGCCCAGTTGTCGGTGAAGTGCCGGCTGGTTCCGGTCTTGGCGGCAGCGGGAAAGGGAAACTCAAGCGGGGTGACCGGCCCGAAGCCGGGAATCCGCGCCACCGGATCTTCGAGGATGTCGAGCACTAGGGCCGCCGCACCCGCGCTCATAACCCGGCGCGCTTCTCCCGCCTGCCCCGGCCCATGGCCCTCGTCCTCGGCGAGCCAGCGCACCGGCCGCCAGACCCCTCCGCCGGCCAGCGCCCGGTACCCGTTGGCCAGCTCGAGGAGGGTCACATCGCCGTTGCCGAGGGCCAGGCCCAGTCCGTAGTGGTTCGCGTCCCGGTCGAGCGAGGTGAAGCCGGCCCGCTGCAGCGTGCCCAGCAGCTCGGCCACGCCGAGGTGGCTGGCGAGGTCGACGGCGGGAAGGTTGAACGAGCTGCCCAGGGCCTCGCGGGCGCGGACCGGGCCGTGAAAGCGCCGGTCGTAGTTGCGCGGCGCGTAGGGACCGGTGCTGGTCTGGTAGACCGTGGCGACATCGGGGAGGATCGAGGCGGGAGTGTACCCGCGATCGAAGGCGAATCCGTAGAGGAAGGGCTTGAGCGCGGAGCCGGGCTGGCGCGGGGAGATGACCATGTCCACCTGGCCACTCCCCGGCTCGAAGAAATTCGGCGATCCCACCCAGGCGAGGATCCCGCCGGTGGCGTTGTCGAGCACCACCGCCGCGGCGTGGCGCACGCCGTAGGGACCCATCGTTTCAACAGTGTGACGCACCTCCCTCTCGAGCGCCTCCTGGAGCGGGAGATCGAGCGGCGTGCGGAGATCACCGACCGGAGTCCGGCCCTCCGCCCCGAGCCGCGCCAGGAGGGCTGCGGTGTAGTGCGGCGCCAGGAAGACCCGATCGGGCGAGGGAATCAACGCCGGCTCGCCCTCCGCCGCGAGCGTCTCCAGGGCCGTGACGCTCCCCGCCCGCCGCATTCGGCCCAGCACCATGGCTCGTCGCGCCGCGGCCCGCCGCACGCTCACCATGGGGTTGTCGCGGCTGGGCGCCCCGGCCAGTCCAGCGAGCAACGCCGCCTGCCCGGTGGAGAGGGCGCGGGCCGACGCACCGAAGTAGAGCTCGGCCGCCTCCTCCACCCCGAGGGCACCCTGCCCCAGCGGCACCCGGTTGAGGTATTGCTCGAGGATCGCCTGCTTCGACACATGGGCATCCAGCCGGAAGCCCCAGAGCGCCTGGGCCAGCTTGCCGGGAAGCGATCGCGGGAGGGGAAGCAGCAGGCGCGCCAACTGCATCGGGATGGTCGAGCCGCCGGACACCACGCGGCCCGCTCGCGCGTCGGCCAGCAGGGCGCGGCCCAGGGCCGCCGGATCCACGCCGTGGTGGGTGTAGAAGCGGCGGTCTTCCGCGGCTACAAACGCCACCAGGAGCGCCGGGTCCATCTGGCCGAGCGGCACCCACTGATGCAGTGCGCCCTCCGGAGTCCGGGTGGTGCGGAGCGGCGCCCCGGAGCGGTCGAGGAGGCGGAGCGTGGGCGAGGGCGGCTGGGTGAGGAGGCGCGCCGGAACCGGAAGCGCGACCCATCCCGCCACCGCGAGCGTCACGGCCCCGAACGCCCAGGCAAGCCTCATGGCGCCTTGGCCCTCACGGTAAAGACACCGCCGTCGGTCCGTCCGTTGACCGCGGGGTTGTACATCTCCTCGGCGTAGGCCGGAGGCCGCACGAAGACCCCGGGGGTCGTGGCCCGCGCGACGTAGCTCACCGAATAGCTCCCCTTCCAGAGCACCCGCGCGGCATAGACCACCCGGTCGTCGCGCAGCTCGCGATGGTCAAACGGCGACCACCATCCGCCGTCCCAACCGCCGAAGGCCCAGCGCGGCTCCTCCTCGTCGACCTCGGTGGCACTGCTGTCGGCGGCCCCCGGCCCCGGAAGCCCGCCCGCGGTCCGGAGGCTCAAGTCCACCGCTTCAAGGCCCGCCGGGAGGGCGTCGTCCAGCACCACGAAGGCACGGTCCTCCGGCACCGTCACCTTGAGCTGTACCCGCACCAGCTCTCCCTCGGCCACCTCGATCAGCGGCTTCCCGCTCTCGTACCCCTCGTACCACCGTTCTACGACGATCCCGCGATAGTCGGGACGCACCGGCACGACGCGAGGGATCTCGGACACCGTGAGCGCATAGAATGCCACCGAGCCGGCGCGACCGTTTTCGAGCGTGACCCGGAGGGAGGCGCTGTCGCCCCGCTCCACCAGAAAACCGCTGAGCGCCACGCTGGTATCCCGCGTGGCGAGCACGCGCCCGCCGACCCGGACCCGGATGTCGGCCGCCCCCGCGGGCGGGAAGCGGCGGAGCCACGCATTCACCGCGCGCACCGCGGAGGAATAGTCCTGGGTGTTCCACCACCACCAGCCCCCCACCCGGGTGCGGGAGATGACCGTCTCGAAGAGCGGCACCACCAACCGATGGGCCGGATCCACCGCGAGCGTGGCCTCGAGGAGGAGCGCGGAGGGACGCACCAGCGAAGCGAAGTAGAATCGGCTGGCCACCGAGTCGGGCACCGTGGCGGTACGGCCCTCGACCCGGACGGTCCGCCAGACCGGCTCGAGGATCGCGCGGGCGGATGGGAGGTCACCGCCCCTCGCGAGGATCGTCGCAAGGGTGAGCCGGTCCTCCGGCGCCAGCAGTGCGACCTGGCGGAGCAGGTCGTTCTCCAGGGCGCGATCGCGACCGCCGGCGCGGCTCAAGTACTCCGCCACCGCCAACCGCTCGGCGAGGCGCGCCCGCACCTCGCTCTGGTCGAGGGCCACCGTGAGGATGAGCCGCTCCGGGCGAGCAAGGGAGGCGCGGAGGTATTCGCCGATGCGCGGCAAGGTGGAGTCCCCGACCGCGAAACCCGCCTCTTTCGCGTCGAGCAGCACCCGTCCGGCGTGCGCGGTGAGCCATGGCGAGGTCCAGTCCTCTGCGCTCCAGAGGCCGATGCCGCCGGCGGGGCGCTGCCGGCGCACCAGGGTCTCGATGCCGGAGGCGATTTCGCGCCGGAGGGCGAGGGTGTCTCCCGCGTCGCCGCCGGCGAGGCGGCGAGCGCGGTAGAGGGCGAGCAAGGGGCCGAGCGCGCTGGCCACCTGCTCGGAGCAGTAGTAGGGATAGATCTCGAAGTACGCGGCGTAGGACTTGAGCAGCGCGAGCGGCGAGGCACCCAGGCTGAGGCTGAGCCGGCTTCGGGCCGGGTCGAGGCCGGCGGGGAGCGTGAACGCCACGGTCACCGTGTCGCGAAGCATTCCGCTCGCCACCGCGGCGCCGGCGCGGGTAGCGGGGCGGACCGGGATCGCGACCCGGACCGCGTCGCTGTCGCGGGCGCCCGCCACGGCGAACCGGAAGCCGGCCGAGTCCGCCGGAAGCGCGGAGAAGTCAAACCGGATTTCCCGCCCGCGGCCGGCCTCGAGGGCCACGGTACGGCCGGAATCTCCGGTGAGTCGGGCCCCCCGCGAGGTGGCGGTCACCCGCACGGTGGGCGTGCCGCCCAGCCGATGATTTACGACGACGCCGGCGGTGAAGCGATCGCCGGGGCGGAGGAAGCGCGGCAACGCCGCGCGGGCCAGCAGCGGGCGGGTCACCAGCAAGGCGGACTGTCCTTTGCCGTAGCGATCGCCCGCGGTGACGGCCACCGCCATCACCCGGAAGGTGGTGAGGTTGTCGGGCAGCGGAACCGTCGCCACGGCGCGGCCCGTCGAATCGGTCAGCACAGAGCCCAGGAAGAACGCGGTGGTCCGGAACCGGGACCGGAGCACGTCGCTCGCGCCCTCGCCACCGCCCCCGCCGGGGTTTCGGCCCTTGTCCCCCGCCGGCACCTGCGGCGCCACGCTCACCAGGTTGCTGCCCAGCCGCAAACCCAACCCGCGCGCCCGATACAGGAGATCGATCGGATCGGGGGTACGGTACCCGGTGAGCGACAGCACCCCTTCGTCCACCGCCCACAGCGTGACCTCGCTCCGCGCGCCCCGCTCGGCCTGGTCCCGGACCTCGAGTCCGATCCGCGCCTTCTGCCCCGGGCGGTATTCGGCCTGGTCGGGACGGATGACCACCGCGAGCCGCTTCCGCTCCGGGGTCACCAGGACCTCGGCGTAGCCGACCCGGATGGTCGGCCGGCCGGGATCGTCGAGCGGCCCGGGGGCCGCACTGCGGCCGCGCGCCACCACGATGGAGACGTAGGCGTTGGGCGCCCACGCTTCGGTGATCGGGAGCTTGAGCGTGGTGGCGCCATCGCTGATCCGGAGCCGCCGTTGCTCGATCAGTCCTTCCCGCTCGACCGTGATCCACGCCTCGGCGTTGGTGAAGGGCGACGCGAAAAGCACCGTGGCGGTGTCGCCCACCGAGTACCGCGTCTTGTCGGGGATGACGTCCATCTTGTACTGGGTTTCGTCGGCCCAGGGCACCCAGCCCGGCCCGGTGACCCAGCGATAGAAGCTGGTGACCACATCGCGTCCCTTGCGGTCCTGGGCGCGGAGCTCGACGGTGTAGCTCCCCGGCTGGGCCGGATTCATCTGGCAGGTGCCGCCGTCCGCCGCCACCGACACGACGCACCGCCCCACCGTGTCACTCACCCACTCGCCGACCAGCTCGGCGTAGCCGTCGTGCTCCCGGCGGACCTGGTGCCATTCCCGGCGCACCAGAATTCCGGCCGCGCGGATCGATCCGATCCGCTGCCCATCCGGCCGCACCGCGATGACCCGGATGGTCTGTGGCACACCCGCCGTCCAGAAGTAGTCCCGGGAGTCGGGCTTGGCGCCGAGGTAGAACTCGGCGGGATGCACCCTCACGCCCGCGCTGGCGTATACCGTTTGCCGGTTGACGTCGGTGACCACCGCCTCGAGGGTGGCGGCGGTGGCCCGCCCCGCCTGCACCAGCTTGAGCGGCGCCCGGACCGTCAGGTGCCCGGTGGCGTCGAGGGTATCGACCCGGCTTTCGCTCACCGCGGTGTTGCTTTCCGATTGCGTTTCCTCCCACCACCACCCCTGGGCCCCGACGTAGAACCCCTCGGTGTTGGGCACCGAGGTGTTCCAGGGCTCGAACGCGGTCTGCTTCAGGGACCAGGTGACCTTGGCGCGACCCATCGGCGCGCCGAAGAGATAGCGGGCGCCGATCGTGGCGGTGAGCGAATCGCCGTCGAACCGCGGCGCGGTGTCGGCGATCACGTCTACCAGGAATTCCGGCGGCCGGTACTCGGCCACGCGGTAGGTGGTGGAGCCGAGCTCCTTCCATTCCCCCTGGCGCTTGAGGCTCACGCCGACCTGGTAATAGCCGAGCGGCGTCGCCGCGGGGAGCCGCACCGCCTGCTGCAGGGTACCGAACGCTGACGGCGCTATCGTCGCTTCGCGGAGCACGCCCTGCTCGCGGTCCTTGAAGACGATCTTGACCGAGTCGGTCCGTGCGGGAGCGCGCAGGGCGCCCAGCAGCCCGGTGCGGACGATGGCCTTGGCGAAGACGGAGTCTCCCGGCCGGTAAATGCCGCGCTCGGTGAACACCGCGGCCGCGGCGGGGCGCCGCTCCTCCCCCCAGGCGCCGGAGACGTTGAAGCGCCAGGGGGAGAGGTCCTCGTCGTACTGGTTGATCCCCACCAGCGCGCGGTCGGCGCCGAGCCGCGCCTCGACGAAACCGTCGAAGCTCTGCGCCTCCCAGTTGACCCCGCCGTTCGCGGTCCGGGGCGGCGGCGGCCGGCGGAATCCACGGAGCCGCGCGATGCCCTGCGGGTCGGTGACGGCGCGGGCGAGCACCCTGCCCGAGGCATCGTGCAGCGCGATCGACACCGCGGACCGCGGCCGTCCGTCGCTCGCGCCGGTAACCCAGACCACCCCCTCTTCGACGCCGACCTTGGCGTGGACGCCGAGGTCGGTCACCTGCACCAGCGCGATCGGCTGCCGGGACTCGAGCTCGGCGTCGTTGGTGTCGGGACGGCGGAGCCGGGGGCTGCTGGCGCGGAGCAGAAAGAGCGTCGGCGCGCCCAGCCGGGTGGCGTCGGGCGCGGGGAGCTCGAGGCCGTAGAGGCTCGGCCGGTCCCGCGTGGCGCCGAGCAGGATCGAGCGCCGGATGGCCTTCGTGGAGAGCAGCTTCCAGTCGTCGCCCCAGGCATACCAGCTGCGGCTCAGGAAGCGTCCCTCGAGGGAATCGGGTACCGGGATGGTGAGTACCTCGAGGGTGTCCACGTTCACATAGGAGATGCCGAGGGTTCGGCGTCCCAGCCGCTCCACCATGGTACGGCCCTGAGCGTAGGAGACACTCGGCCGGTACCCCGTCGTCGCGAACGCCTTGACGGGGTAGCCTCCGATCCGCTGCCCGAACGCGTCGGTGAGCAAGGAATCGATGCGGACCAGGTATCCGGTCCGCGGCTTGAGCTCGGCGGCCACCACCCAATGCGCGCTGGTTTCCCCGGTGTCCGCGATCGAAAACGGAAGCCTCGGCAGCACGGTGAGGTGGCGGAGCAGCTCGGCGCCCTTGACCGGGGTTGAGAAGGTGAGGGCGAAGGGACCGGTGGGGCAGAATCGGGGTCCCCGGCACGTCGCATCGGTGAGCGAAAATGCGCCATAGGTCTCGATCGACCAGTGCCCCAGCTTGCCGGGGTTCTCCGCATCCACGGCGGCGGGGGTGACCAGGTCACCGGTGCATCCGTAGGGGAGTGGTCGCTCGGGAACCAGCGTCACCACCCGGCGGAGCTGGTCGGCGGAGCGATCCCGCCCCCATCCGCCGGCCTCCTTGAACTGGTAGGGGGCGTCGGCCGGGATCGGCGTTTCCGGGCCCGGACGGAGGGCGATGACCCCCGGGCTCGAACAGGCCCGGTTCATTTCCACATACACCAGCCGCGCCAGAAGCGCGGAGTCGGCCGGGGCGCTGAGCACGATGCGGAAACGGGCGTCCCGGGGAAGGAACCGCGCCGATTCTCCCGGCCCCGCGGGGAGTCCGGCCAGCACCTGGGGCCCCCGCACGGTGAAGTTGAACCGGAAGGCCTCGGGGAGCGTGCTGCCGTCCATCGCCGGAAATCCGGGGCGCACGGTCACGGTCACCGCCAGCCCGGCCCGCAGCGGACTCGCAGGCCGGAAGCGCACGGTGACCGGATCCCGCCAATCGAATGTCCCGGGGAGGTCCGGCTCCAGGCTCAGAACACCGCGCGGATCCACCGAGCGGTCGAGTGATCCCGCCACCGGGCGATCGAAGGTGACGGTAACGGTCGAGCCCGGCCCGGCATCGGACCCCGGGGTGACCCGAATGACCCTCAAGGGGGGCGGTGCGTCGGCGACCAGTGCCGCGGCCAGGACGAGGAGAGCCAGGCGGGGTGTCAACATGGGACCTGGAACGAGGCAAAGTTCCCGGAATCAACCATGGCTGCAGAATTCGGTCAACGAGGGCTAAGCCCTTGCGCGATAAGCATGTTAGTGTTTTCTTCTCCCGCTGAGCAGCCCTCAATCCCAGGAAACCTCGCCACCGGTAGGATGAACCGGGACGCGGACGTCACCGAATCGTAAGGAGCGACTGCATGCGCAAGCACCTCGTCATGGCCGCACTCCTTGGGCTGTCCGCGGCCCCGGTCGTGGCTCAGCAGAAGGGCACCATCGAAATCGGAGGCTTCGGCAAATACACCGATTACGATAAGAGCTTCGAAACCACTCGGAAGAGCGCCAACAGCTACGGCGGCGGCGGCCGGCTCGGCTACTTCTTCAACCCCCACTGGCAGCTCGAACTCGACGGCTCGGGCAATGCGACCGACGTGAAGAACTTCTTCGCCGGCTACACCAGCACCGCGCTGACGTACTACCCCTTCCATCTTCGGGTCAATTACAACCAGAAGCTGGGCGAGAACAGCCCGCTCACCTGGCTGATCGGCGCGGGGCCGGGGTACAACAAGTACGGCAAGAACATCGTCGGCCTCCCGGGATTCAGGGGCAACGGCTTCGGCAGTGATGTGGGCGTCGGCTTTATCACCGGCCTCCGCGCGAAGCTGACCAACTGGCTCGCCTTCCGTCTGGACGGCACGCTCGATTACATCCCGTCCCCCAACGACGCCAAGGACGCGTTGATCGCCCAGGCGACCATCACCGGGCCGAAGGCGACCAAGAACACCAACCTCGGCGTACAGGCCGGCCTCTCGGTCATGCTCGGCATGTGCAACAAGAAGAACGACGGCACCACAATTTCCCCGACCAGCGCCAGCATCCGCACCGGCGGCACGGCGAGCTTCTCCGGCACCGCCACCAGCTGCGGGAAGGCTGATGTAGTGGTCTACACGGTGAGCGGCCCGGGCTCGGTGAGCGCGAATGGGATGTACACCGCCGCCGGCGCCGGCACCGCGACGGTGACTGCCTGCGGGCGCAGCAACAAGATGTGCTCGACCGCGACCGTCACGGTGACGGCTCCGCCGCCGCCGCCCCCGCCGGCTCCACCCCGCACGCTGAGCCGCTGCGAGCTCACCCCAGCAAGTGCCTCGCCGCGCATCGACCAGGCGGTGTCCTACTCGGTTACCGGATACTACAGCGACGGCACCAGCGCCCCGCTCTCCGGTGCCACGATCTCCGCGCCGGGCGGCAGCCTGTCCGGCAACTCGGTAAGCTGGAGCACC
>JBGPVQ010000034.1:0-12341 GCA_041491785.1 Gemmatimonadota bacterium
AGCTCAACCTCCGGCAGCCGGATCTCATCCGGGATATCCACCGGGAGTACGTGCGGGCCGGGGCGGAAGCCATCGAGACCAACACCTTCGGGGCCAACCCGAGGAAGCTGGCCCAGTACGGGCTGGCCCAGGACACCGAGCACATCAACCGGGAGGCCGCGGTCATCGCCCGGAACGCCGCGGGCGGCCGAGCCGCCGTGGTCGGCGCGATCGGCCCCCTCGGAATCCGGATCGAGCCGTTCGGCGAAACCTCGGTGGCCGAGGCTCAGGCCGATTTCGCCCGCCAGGCGGCCGGCCTTCTCGAAGGGGGAGTCGACGGCTTCATCCTGGAAACTTTCAGCGACATCGAAGAGATCCGCGCCGCGTTCACGGCGGTGCGGCGGCTCACCGATCTGCCGATCATTGCCCAGATGACCATCGGCACTGACGGCCGCACCCACTACGGCACCGAGCCGGCCGTCTTCGGGCCGATCCTGGAGGCCATGGGGGCCGACGTCATCGGCGTCAACTGCTCGGTGGGTCCCCACGGTGTGCTCGAGGCGGTCGAGCAGCTCGCCGGCGTGGTGAGCGTGCCGATTTCGGCGCAGCCCAACGCCGGGCTTCCCCGGGATGTGGGCGATCGCAAGATCTACATGGCCTCACCGGAGTACATGGGGGAATATGCCAAGCGGATAGCCGAGGCGGGGGCGCGGTTTCTGGGCGGTTGCTGCGGCACCACCCCGGATCACATCAAGGCCGTGGCTGCGTTCGTCCACTCGGTGACCCCCCGCCACCTCAACGTCACCGTCACCTCCGAGCAGGCGGCGGGCGGCGTGGCGACGGCACCACTGGCGGAACGGTCCCACTACGGAGCCAAGCTCGCCCGGGGCGAATTCATCACCACGGTGGAAATCGTTCCCCCCAAGGGAGTGGACCCGGCACCGATGTTCGCGCAGTGTCGGGCGCTCAAGGCCGCGGGCGTGGACGCGGTCAACGTGCCCGACGGGCCCCGTGCGCAGAGCCGGATGGGCGCGCTGCTCTCCGGCCTGATGATCGAGCGCGAAGTCGGACTCGAGAGCGTCGTGCACTACGCTTGCCGGGATCGCAATCTCCTCGGCATGCTCTCCGATCTCCTCGGCGCGGCCGCGGCGGGCCTCCGCAACCTCCTGCTGGTGACCGGCGACCCGCCCAAGATGGGCCCCTACCCCGACGCGACCGCGGTGTTCGACATCGACGCCATCGGGCTCACCAACCTGGTGGCGCGGCTCAACCGCGGCCTCGACCCCGGCAACAATCCGATCGGCGCGCCCACCAAGTTCGTGATCGGCGTCGGGGTGAACCCGGCGGCGCCCGACCTGGCGCGCGAGCTCCGCCGCCTGCATTGGAAGGTCGAGGCCGGCGCCGAGTTCGCCATCACCCAGCCGGTCTTCGATCTCGATCAGCTCGATCGGTTCCTCAAGGAGGTCGAGGGCTTCCACCTACCGATCATCGGGGGCATCTGGCCGCTGGTGTCACTCCGGAACGCCGAGTTCCTGGCCAACGAGGTCCCCGGAGTCTCGGTTCCTGACGCAGTGCTGGTCCGCATGCGCAAGGCGAGCGAACGGGGCCGGGAGGAGGGCCTCGCCGAAGGCGTCACGATTGCGCGGGAGATGCTGGCCGCGGTGAAGGACCGCTTGCAGGGGGCTCAGGTCTCCGCCCCACTGGGGCGCGTGCCGGTGGCCCTCGAGGTCCTCGCCGCCGGGCGATAGGCCCCCTCGCTCACTTTCCGACGCCGGCGCAATTGCTTAACTTTCATGGGCTTACGCTATTGCCGAGCTCCCAGCCGGAGATTGTGATGCCCGAGATCCTGACGCCCGCACCGGCGCTGACCGCACTTTCCGAGGAGGAGGAACTGTTCCGCCAGACGGTGCGGGATTTTGCCGAGAGCGAGGTGCGGCCTCACGTGAGCGAGATGGACGAAGCGGGGAAGTTCCGGCCCGATCTGATTCAGAAGTTCTTCGAGCTGGGCCTGATGGGGATCGAGGTGCCGGAGCAGTGGGGCGGCGCCGGTGGGGCAATCTTCATGGCCATGCTCGCCATCGAGGAGCTCGCCCGGGTCGACGCCTCCGCGGCCATCTATGTCGACGTGCACAACACCCTGGTCAACAACGCGCTGCTCCGCTGGGCCAGTGACGAGCAGAAGGCGCGGCTCTTTCCCCGCATGACCACCAGTCTCCTCGGCGCCTTCGCGCTGTCGGAGCCCAACAGCGGCAGCGACGCGTTCGCCCTGCAGACCCGGGCCGAGAAGAAGGGGGACCACTGGGAGCTCACCGGCCGGAAGTTCTGGATCACCAACGGCGCCGAGGCGGGGATCTTCATCGTCTTCGCGAACACCGATTTCGCCAAGGGATACAAGGGCATCACCGCGTTCCTGGTCGAGCGTGATTTCCCGGGGTTCGCGGTGGGCAAGAAGGAATCCAAGCTCGGCATCCGAGCCTCGAGCACCTGCGAGCTCATCCTGGAGGCGTGCCAGGTTCCCGAAGCCAACGTGCTGGGACCGGTGGGGCTCGGTTACAAGGTCTCGATCGAAACCCTCAACGAAGGTCGCATCGGGATCGGGGCCCAGATGGTGGGCATTTCCCAGGGGGCGCTCGAGGCGGCCATTGCGTATGTGAAGGAGCGGAAACAGTTCGGCAAGCCAATCGCCGAGTTCCAGGGCGTCCAGTTCCAGCTCGCCCAGATGCGGACCGATCTCGAAGCCTCGCGCCTCATGGTGTACAATGCCGCGCGATTGAAGGACACCGGGCGGCCGTTCGCGCAGGAAGCCGCCATGGCCAAGCTGTTCAGCTCCCAGATCGCCGACCGAATCACCTCGAATTGCCTCGAATTGTTCGGCGGTTACGGCTATTCCAAGGAGTACCCCGCCGAGAAATACTACCGGGATGCGAAGATTGGCACGATTTATGAGGGTACCAGCAACATGCAGTTAATGACAATCGCGAAGGCGCTGGTCAAATGAGGGTTCTTTCCTGATGCTTCTGCGGCAGTCCCGCACTTCCATTTTCGCGCTGCTCGCCCTCGCTGGTCTTCCGGCGGCGGCCCGGCCGCAGGGCACGCCGCAGACCCAATCGGCCGAATTGCAGGGGCAGCTGGAGGCCTGGTTCGCCCGGGCCTCGCGCTCCGCTCCGGGTACCTGGGGCATCGCGGTGGCCTCCATGGACGGCCACCTGATCTGGGGGGTGCAGCCGACCCGGCCGATGATCCCGGCCTCCACCGTCAAGTTGTTCACCACCGGTTTTGCCCGCAGCGTGCTCGGGAGTGATGCCCGGCGCCACACCCGAGTGATGGGTGTGGGAACAGTGGATCCCGCCACGGGAACCTGGAACGGTACCTGGTCACTCGAGCTGAACGGCGATCCCACGCTGGAGCGCACCTCGCGGGGTGGGCCCCGGCTCGACGACCTGGCGCAGCAGCTCTACGACCAGGGAATTCACCGGTTGGTGGGTCCGCTCAACGTGATCAGCGCGGCGGGTCCGGCCGGTGCGTCCTATCCGGACGTGTGGAGCCCGCATCACCGCGGCCGCCTGTTTGCCCCGTTGATCGGCGCCCTGACGCTCAATGAAAACGTGCTGAGCTTCGCGGTGGCGCCCGCGGCGAAGGCGGGACAGCGCCCGATCATCGTCGGCGAATCCCCGGCGGGAGTAGGCCAGCTGGTCGAGATTCGCGCCAAGACCGTCAATGGACGCTCTTCGCGGTTACGCTACCAGATCGAGCCCGGCGGACGCTACCTCGTCCTGGGGACCATCGGCATCCGGGCCCGGACTCGACGGTTCACCAGTACCGCGCATGATCCGCGTGCCCTCCTCGAGGCGGCCTGGGCCCGGTCGCTTCGGCTGGCGGGAATCGAATGGCTCTCCGCGAGCGGTCTCTCGGCGCCTTCCGCCGCCACTACCAAGACGATCCTTGCCGAAGTGATTTCCGAGCCGTTCGACACCATCGCGAGCGAGGTCAATCGGCGCAGCGTCAACATCGGCGCCGAGCTGTTGCTCCGCTGGGCGGCGGGAGACGAAAGCCCCGCGGAGCAGCTCACCGCCCACGTGCAGCAGATCACCGGCGATTACGCCAGCATCCATCTGGTCGACGGCAGCGGCCTTTCGCACGACGACCGCGCCTCCCCGCTCGCGTTCGTGTCGTATCTCGCCCGCTTCCCGCTCTCTCCCGGGGGGCACGGCTTCCCGCTCCTCCTCCCGGCCAACGGCACCGGCACGCTTCGGAAGCTCGCCAGAGGGCTCCCCGGGCCCGGGGTGGTGCGCGCCAAGACCGGCACGCTGGGCGACGCGGCCACGCTCTCCGGTTACCTCGGCCGCACCGATGGTGTGCTCCTGATCTCGCTCATGTATAACGGCCCCCGAGTCTGGGCCGCCCGTCAGCAGCAGTGGAAGCTCTTTCGCCTTCTCGGCGCCGACGGCGTCATGATCCCCGAGGACAGCAGCGCCGTGGGCGAGCAGCTGGGCGGGGAGAACCGGGAGCGGCCCAAGCCCTGAGCATGCCGCCCGCATCGCCGGCTCCGTCCAGCGCCGCCCGCACCCTCCACGCGCTTCTCCTCACCAGCACACTCATCGTTTCCATCGGCGCCTTCGTGGTAAGTCGTTCGATCGCCGCGCTCAGCTCCGCCGTCGGAGTGCTGGATTGGGTGGCAATCCTGGTGGGGCTCTCCGGGCTTGCCATCGCATTGCTGCTCCGGAGCCGGCTGCCGGCCCGGACCGGCGGGCAGACGGCCGACCAGTGGTGGAGCGCGAACCTCGGCCGCGCGGTTGCCCTGTGGGCGCTGTTCGAATTCCCGGCGATGCTGGGCTCCGTCACGTTGTTCGTCACCGGCCACCTGATTCCGTTCATCGCGCTGGTGGCGCTCGCGTTGGGGGGGCTGGTGAGCCTGGCCCCGGGCCGGCTGGGCGGCGAGTGAGCGTCCGGCCGTGGCCGCAATCGGCCGGGACCGGTGTGTCTCCCGGTTGAGAAAAGCCGGCCCGGGTGATATCTTCGCTCAGTGTCGGAGAGGTCGGTTACCCCTCCGAGCAGGCTTGGAGAACGATGCATGGGGTCGCTCTCATGGCGGCCCCTTCGTTCGTCCGGGCGGTCCCTTCGATCACGAGCATCGGAGCAGGCAATGCGTACGACCGGCACGGTGAAGTGGTTCAACGATGCGAAGGGGTTCGGTTTCATCACCCCGGAAAACGGCGAGAAGGACTGCTTCGTGCATCACTCGGCGATCCAGGACAAGGGCTTCCGTTCGCTCGTCGAGGGTGAGCGGGTGGAGTTCACCATCGTACAGGGCCAGAAGGGCCCCGCCGCCGAAAACGTGGTCAAGCTGGGCAAGTAAGCAACATCCGCGGGCCGGAACGGATCACTCAGCGAGGTATCAATGATCGAAGTCACGATTGGGGAGGGCGACCGGCTCGACGGTGCGCTCAAGGCGTTCAAGAAGAAGGTCATCAAGGCCGGGATCCTCAAGGACCTCCGGGCCAAGCGTCACTACCTCAAGCCGAGTGAGGCGCGAAAGCTCAAGTCCGCCGCCGCGCGGCGCCGGAAGCGCAAGGCTGCACGGATCTAGGGCGGCGGCGCTCCGGCGCCGCCGTCGTGGTCGTCGGGCATCCGGTCCTCCCACAGCGCAAAGACGTTCCCCTCCGGGTCGGCGATCATCGCCATCACACCCCATGACATCTGGGTCGGTTCGCTGACGAACCGGACCCCCTTCTCGTGCAGCACTCCGCAGAAGTGGACCAGGCCGGGCACATAAAACGTGATCCCGGTGTGCCGCCCGACCAGCGCCTTGGATTCCGAATGGACCGCCGGGTGAACTCCGAGGTGCGGCGGTTCGAGGAACAACTCCATCCCGAACGATCCCTGCTTGCTGACCGGGAGTCCCAGCGTGTCGCGATAGAACACCGCCGCGGTGTCCAGATCGTTCACGAAAACAGCGAAGGATTGTACGTGGCCGATCATCGGGTTTCGAGACTCCTCCAGGCCGCAGTCCAGTTGCGCCGCATCCCCGCCAGGCCGGGCCGCTCGAGCGGAGTATCGCCGAATCGGGAGTCGAATTCCGCGGCCGACAATCGATCGAAAAAGCCCGGATCCCCGGTGGGAATCGCCCCACGGTCCTGGAACTCCGGTACGGCCGTCGGTCCAGCGAACCGCACATTCCAGGGACAGACGTCGTTACAGATGTCGCAACCAAAGGCCCATCCCTCGAGCCGGGGCGTCAGGTCGTCGGGAATCGGCCGCCGGGATTCGATCGTCAGGTACGACGTGCATTTCGTCGCGTCGAGTATTCGGGGCGCCACGAACGCCCCGGTCGGGCAGGCGTCGAGGCAGCGGGTGCAGCTTCCACACCGATCGTATTCCGCCGTCGCTGCCGGGGCGAAGGCCAGATCGGTGAAGACGGTCCCGATGAAACAGAACGAGCCCGATTCCGGCCGGATCAGCATGGTGTTCTTCCCGATCCAGCCCAGCCCGGCGCGCGCCGCCAGCTCTCGTTCCGGCACCGGGCTGTCGTCCGCCCACGGGTGAGCGACGGTGGCGCCCCGGGCCCGAAGCCAGTCCGCGATGAGGCCAAGCCGCCGCATCAGGACCCGATGGTAATCGGCGCCCCGAGCGTACTTCGCGATCTTGACCCCCGGCCTCGCTGACTCCCCGGCTCCCTGACTGCTCTCCGGCAAATAGCTCTCCAATACCACCACCGCCACCGTCGCCCCCGCAACGATCTCGGAGGGGTGCTTCCGCTTCCGCGCGCCGCGGTGGAGATACCGCATGGTGCCGCCGTATCCCGCCGCGAGCCAGGCGTCCAGCGCGTCGGCATGCCGGCTCGGCTCGAGAGAGGCAACCCCGCACGCGACGAAGCCCAACGCGCGAGCATAGCCGTCGAGATCCTGGCTCAGCCGGCCTTGGGTTTCCATTGCCCCGTGATGACGCGGGCCCCCCGCTGAAACGTGATGTACGACCAGCCCCATTCGAACATCACGATGACCCGGTTGCGGAAGCCGATGAGGAAAAAAATGTGCACGAACACCCAGAGGAGCCACGCCAGGAACCCCTCGACCCGGATCCGGCCGAGGTCCGCCACGGCGTGGCCCCGGCCGATCACCGCGAGCTGGCCCTTGTCGCGATACCGGAAGGGGCGCCGCGGCCGCTTGGCCAGGTCGGCGCGGATCGCCTCGGCGGTGTGCTTCCCCATCTGGATCGCCACCGGGCAGACCCCCGGCAGCAACGGGTAGCCGGGCTGATGCTGGAACGCCGCGGCGTCGCCCAGTACGAATACGTCCGGGTGCCCCGGAATCGTGCAATCGGGTGCCACCGGCACCCGGCCCTGCCGGTCGAGCGGCACGTCGAGCGAGCGGAGCAGCGGGCTCGCCTCGTTTCCCGCCGCCCAGATCACGGTGTCGGTCGGGATCCGCCACCCCGCCGCGTGCACGAATCCCGGTTCGATGGCGGTGACCAGCGTCTCGGTGCGCACGTCCACGCCGAGCTGGCGGAGCTGTTCCTTGGCCCGGGCGGAGAGCCCGAGGGGATAGGTGGGCAGGAGCCGGGGGCCGCCTTCCAGCAGGAGAATCGACGCATCTCGGGGATCGATCCGCCGGAAATCCCGCCGGAGGGCAAAGCGGCTCACTTCGGCGATCGCGCCGGCGACCTCGACACCAGTGGGGCCTCCTCCCACGATGACAAACGTGAGATGCCGCTGCCGCACCACCGGGTCGGCCTCCCGCTCGGCGCGCTCGAAGGCCAGGAGGATGCGCCGGCGGATTTCCCCCGCGTCCTCGAGGTTCTTGAGCCCGGGAGCGAGCGCTTCCCACTCGGGGTGGGCGAAGTAGGAGTGCCGCGCCCCCGGGGCCAGCGCGAGGTAGTCGAACCCGATCCGGCTGCCGTCGGCCAGCGCGATCTCCCGTCCGGGCAGGTCCACCGCCAGCACCTCCCCGAGGATGACCTCGGTGTTGCGCTGCCCCCGGACCACTGAACGAATCGGCGAGGAAATGTCTCCCGCAGCGAGGGCGGCGGTGGCCACCTGATAGAGCATCGGCTGGAAGAGATGGTGATTGGTGCGATCCACCACCGTCACCCGCACCGGCACCCGGCCCAGCTCACGGGCGAGGTAGAGCCCGGCGAACCCCCCGCCGACGATCACGACGTGCGGGGTCACAGGTGCATCGTCTCCCGGCGCCACCGCGCAAAGGCGATCACGTCACCGACCGGCGGCACGGCGTGCTCGTCCCCATAGGCGGTGTACATGCGCCAGCGCAGGTAGGTGCGGTCGGCGAGCGGCAGGAAGGGCGGCTTCCTCCACCAATCCCTGCGGCGGAACGCCCACGCAGTGCGCAGGAGGTCCACCGCAAGACGCGGGTTGAGGAGCGCACGGCCGGTCAGCCTGAGCGCCAGCGCGGTCCAGGAGCGAAGAGTGGTTTCAGGCATAGGGCGGTCGGCCGATAGCACCAATATAGACCCCGGAACGCCGCTATATTCGTCAGCGTGACCGAGCGCCCCCTCTACCACAGCGCCCCTCCCGCCGGCCCGACCGAGGACGAAGTCCTCCTCGGCAAGGCGCCGGCTCCGGAGCGCCTCGACGATTTCCGGAAGAGCGACCCCTGGCGGGTGTTCCGCATCATGGGCGAGTTCGTCGAGGGGTTCGAGCGCCTCGGCGACATCACCGACGGAGTGACGTTCATCGGCTCGGCCCGCACCCTCTCCACCGATCCCCTCTACGCCAAGGCCACCGAAACCGCCCGGCTGCTCGCCCGCGCCGGGTTCCCCATCATCACCGGCGGCGGCCCGGGCATCATGGAAGCGGCGAACAAGGGGGCGGTCGAGGGAGGCGGGCTGTCGATCGGGGTCAACATCGAGCTGCCCCACGAACAGGGCACCAACCAGTGGGTGCGACGGAGCGTCTTTTTCCGATTCTTCTTCGTCAGGAAAATGATGCTGGCCCGCTATTCCCGGGCATTCATCGCCTTTCCGGGCGGATTCGGCACGCTGGACGAGCTGTTCGAGGCGCTCACCCTCATGCAGACCGGCCGGATGTCGGTTCATCCGACCGTGCTGTTCGGGCGCGCCTACTGGAGCCCGCTGGTCGAATGGCTGGAGCGGACCGTGGCCGCGGAGGGGAAGATCGACCCCGGAGACCTCAAGCTCTTCCACATCACCGACGACCCGGCGGAAGCCGCCGACCTCGTCATCGCCGCGCGAGAGAGCGCCAAGAGCTGGCACCGAGAAGCGCCGTGACCCGCCCGTCGGACAGCTACCTGCGCGGGCGGCGGATCGATCCCCAGGGCATCACCGGCACCGAAACCGTCGCGGAGCTGATCGACAACGCGTTTCTGGCCTACAACGCCGGCCGGCTCCGCGAGGCCTGCACCCTCTTCACCGAGCGGATGCTCACCGCCGAGGTGACCGTCGGGATGAGCCTCACCGGGGCCATGACGCCGGCCGGCCTCGGGATGAGCACCATCATCCCGCTCATCGAGGCCGGATTCGTGGACTGGGTCATCTCGACCGGCGCCAATCTCTATCACGATGCCCATTTCGGCCTGGGCCTCGCCATGCATCAGGGCACCCCGTTCGCGAACGACGTGGAGTTGCGCGACAAGGGCGTGGTGCGGATCTACGACATCTTCTTCGACTACAGTGTCCTGCTCTCGACCGACGCTTTCTTCCGCGAGGTGTCCGCGCAGGACGAGTTCCAGCGGCCGATGAGCTCCGCCGAGTACCACTATCGCCTGGGCGGTTACCTACGAGAGCGGGAGAAGGCGCTCGGCTTGAGCCGGCGATCGCTCCTCGCCGCGGCCCACGAGCTGGAGGTCCCGATCTACACCAGCTCCCCCGGCGACAGCTCGATCGGGATGAACGTGGCCGAGCAGGCGCTGGCCGGCAGCAAGCTGCGCTTCGACGTCAGCGCCGACGTCAACGAGACCGCCGCCATCGTCCTCGAGGCCAAGCGGAGCGGCGGGAAGAGCGGCGCCCTCATCGTGGGCGGCGGGAGTCCCAAGAACTTCCTGCTGCAGACCGAGCCGCAGATTCAGGAGGTGTTGGGGATCGACGAGCGGGGGCACGACTATTTTCTCCAGCTCACCGATGCGCGTCCCGACACCGGCGGGCTCTCCGGAGCGACGCCCGGCGAGGCGGTCAGCTGGGGGAAGATCGATCCCGACATGCTGCCCGGCACGGTGGTGTGCTACCTCGACACCACCGTCTCGCTCCCGCTCATTACCGCGTACGCCAAGGCCCGCCGCGCCAGCCGGCCGCTCCGCCGGCTCTATCGCAAGCGGGAGGCGATGATGCGCCGGCTGGTGGAGGAGTACCACGCCGCGCTCGACCATCGCGACCGGCGCGCCGCAGATTCCCGGAAAGCCGCCGGGGCGTGACGGCGACCGACGAGTCCGCGGCGACCGGAGTAACCCGGGGATACGCCAACTACGCCCTGGTCCTCCTCACCACCATCAATCTGGTGAATTACCTCGAACGGAACGCGATCTTTGCGCTCTTCGAGCCGGTCAAGCGCGACCTCAGTCTCTCCGATGCGCACCTGGGATGGCTCGCGTCGGCGTATGTCCTGGTGTTCTCCCTGGCCTCGCTCCCTGCCGGTATCGTGGGCGACCTGGGCTCCCGCCGCGTCGTGATCGCCGGGGGCGTGACGCTGTGGAGCGTGGCTACCTCGCTATCGGGCCTGGTGACCGGATTCGGCTCGCTGCTCTTTGCCCGGGCCATGGTCGGCCTGGGCGGCGCCGCAGCGGCGGCCGCGGCCGCCTCGATGGTGGCGGACTACTTCCCCGGGCGGCGCCGCTCGCTGGCCATGAGCGTGTTCATGGTGGGGCTGGCGATCGGGGGCGTCATCGGCATCCTCCTCGCGGGGCAGCTGGCACACGCCTACGGATGGCGGGTCGCGTTCCTGGCGCTCGGGTTTCCCGGGTTCCTGCTGGCCGCGCTGGTGATCCGGATCAAGGACCCCACCCGGCCGACGGTACCGTCCCGCGAGGGGCCGGACGCGTTGTTGGAGACCGTTCGCGGACTGGAGGGCGTGGCGCGGCGGATCCTCTCAACGCCCACCCTGGTCGCGGTATTCATCGGCGGGGCGCTGATCTCCTTTGGAATGAACGGCCTGGTGGGCTGGGCGCCGACCTTCATGACCCGGGAGCTCGGGTTGTCCACGGCCAAGGCTTCGCTCCTCCTGGGGAGCTATGGGCTGGTGGCGGGAATCGCCGGAACAGTCGCCGGAGGTGCAGTCGCGGACTTCCTGCGGCCCCGGATTCCCGGCGCCCGCCTGGTCACCACCGGCCTGGGATTTCTGCTCGGCGCGCCGCTCGCGCTCCTGCTCCTCAACGTGCGCGACATGACCTGGTTCGTCCCGATCTTTTCGGCGGCATTCTTTTTCCTCACCTGGTACAACGGGCCGCTCACCGCCGTGATCTTCGACGTGGTGCCGTCCCGCATTGCCACCACGGTCGCCGGCGCGTATCTGATGTTTATTCACCTGGCCGGGGATGCCGTCGCCTTTCCGCTGGTCGGCGTGCTCTCCGACAATTTCGGATTGCACCGGGCGGTCATGCTGCTCCCGGTGGCGTCACTGGCCGGGGCGTTGATCGCGATGTCGGCGGTGCGGACGTTCGCGGCCGACGTGGCGCGGGCGTCGTCCTGAGGCGCCGCCTACCGCATATACCCCACCTGGGTATATCAAGTCTCCGGTTCTGAAGGAGATAACGCCGGGTTCCCGGCGCAGCGAAGCGCACGCCGCACCGGGTGCCCGCAACATCGAGGTCCCGCGGGCATGTAACGCAATTGCTTGCCAAGCAATGATTTGGACGCTAGCCTCTGCTCGGCATGCCTCCTGCTCCTTGGGCCGGTATGACGGCCCCCGACACTGCGACAGCTACCCGGATCGCCTCCAGCATTCCGGGCGACCCGCTGGTCCCGCTGCTCCCCCTCGAGGGGAGCGCGCCCGATCCGGTGGCAATCGCCACCTGGCACCTGGCGCTGGGCTCGGCCATCGCCGTCGAGGTACCCCACGACCTGTTCGCCCTGTGGCTCTATCCCGACTCGGGCGGTGTGTTGCTGCTCGGCCCCGAGGCGCTGGCGCACGATCGGATTCAGATTCCGCTCCCCGACCCGCATCTCCTGCAGGATCAGTTCTATCAGATGGAAGAGATCCTCCGCCGCGCCAAGTATCCCGCGGCGATCGCGGTTCCGGTCCGCCACGGCGACCGGGACGTGGCGGTGATGCTGCTGGGGAGCTTTACCCGCGGAGCGTTCGGGGCCCGCCAGGCACTGGCGCTCCGCCGCTTGGCGGCCCGCCTGGCCGAGACGCTGGCCGAGCTGGCGAAGGCGATGCCCTCGGCGGCGCCGCACGC
>JBGPVQ010000035.1:0-12139 GCA_041491785.1 Gemmatimonadota bacterium
CACGCCGAAAAGGGGCCGGGAACGCCGGACCCGGAGCTCACCGAGGCGGGACGGCAGCGCGCCGCGGCGCTGGCCCGGACCCTCACCGACTTTCACCCGACCGCGCTCTTCGCGTCGGAGTTCAAGCGGACCCAGCAAACCCTGGGCCCCCTGGCGGCCGCAACCGGCCTCACGCCGACTGTGGTTCTCGCCCGGGATGTGGACCGACTGGTCGCGCAGCTCCGGGCACTGCCGCCGGGGAGTCGCGCCGTCGTGGCGAGCCACAGCAATCTGGTGCACCTGATTGTCCAGAAGCTCTCGGGCGTCCTCCTGCCGGAGCTCACCGATGCCGACTACGATCGGCTGATGCTGGTAACGGTCACGAGCGAGGGGAAAGGCTCGGTGGTGGTGCTGAGGTACGGGGAGCAGTGATGGGGGGCGGGTGAATCGTCAGCGCAGCCCCTCCAGCACGACCCCGCGCGCTCCTACCGCGAGCAGCGGGCCGTCCGGCGGCCCCTGCAGAGTCAGGAGGAGGTCGCGCACCGGCGAGGTCATCATCGTCCAGCGCGCCCCGTCAAATCGCAGCAGGATCCCGTCGGCCCCCGCCGCGTACACCTCGGTGGGCCCGGCCCCCCAGACACTGCGCAGTTCCTTCTTGGTCGGACTGGCCATGGCGTACCAGCGCACTCCGTCGTAGCGCAGAATCGTCCCTCCCGCCCCCACCGCGAAGACATCACGCGGCCCGCTCCCCCAGACACTCCGGAGAATCGAGTCACTGGGTGTCGCCATGACGCGCCACACGGCACCATTCCAGTGCAGTGCCGCGCCGCTGTCGCCGACGGCGAAGACATCGTTGAGCCCGAGCCCCCAGACGTGGCGAAGGAACCGGCCGGTGACCGACTGCATCTCGGCCCATCGGCTGCCCTGACGCCGGAGAATCAGCCCCTGTTCTCCCACGATGAAGCCGCCGCCGGCACCGTCGGTCCAGACCGAGCGGAGCAGGCGGCGTGCGGCGAACGACTCCTCCTGCCAGGAAAGTCCGTTGTACCGGTAGATCGCCCCACTGTCCCCCACCACCACCAGCTCCCCGTTGTCCGGCGCGGCCCCGAAGAGGTCCACCTTGGTGGGGACCGGGAGCGCGGTCCAGGTTGCTCCGGTACCCCGGAGCACCGCGCCGCCGGAGCCCACCGCGTACGGAGTTCCACCGGGGCCCGAGGCCACGTCGAAGAGCAGCGGGCCGGTCGCGCCAACGATCCATCCGGCGTTCGACCTCCGAATGGCGGTGCCATCCCATCCCACAGCGGCGAACCCACCCAACGCGGCCGCATGAACGCCGCGCAGGTTTTCCCCGGTGGCGGTCTGCGGCGCCAGCGTCCACGCCGACCCGTTGAAGAGCACCATCACGCCGCTGTTGCCCACCACCAGGACGTTGCTCCCGCTGGTGCCCCAGATGCCGAAGAGGTCCGCGTGGGTCGGGAGAGCCATGGGTTGCCACGCGGTGCCGTCCCACCGGAGCGCGGTGCCGCGGATCCCGATCGCGAACACGTTGTTCGGCGCGGTTCCCCAGAGGCCGAGGAGCAGGAGCGGTGTGGGGCTCTGCATCGGAATCCATCGGGTGCCCTGGAGCCGGAGGAGCACACCGTTCTGGCCCGCCGCAATGATGTTGCCGTGATCGGGACCCCACACCGCCCAGAGCTCGGCGGACTCGCTCCCGGTGAGCGTCCGCCATGCGGTGCCGTCATAGTGCAGCGAGGCGCCGACGCCCACCGCGAAGATGTCGTCCGGTGCGAGGCCCCAGACTTCGAGCAGGGTATGGCCGGTGGGGCTCGCCATACGCGACCACCGCTGACCGTCGTAATGCAGGATCGTACCGCCGGTCCCCACGGCGTAGACATTGGTCGGTGAGGACCCCCAGACTCCCACCAGGTCGGTCGAGTCCGGCGCGGCCATCCGCTCCCAGCTGACCCCGGCATCGGTGGAGCGGAGAATGGTTCCGAGAATCCCTACTGCGAAGCTGGTCTGCGGGTCCACGCTCCATACGCCGAGCAGCGAGGCGTCGGTGATGGCCTCCCGAGCCACCCGCCATGAGCGCACCGGCGAACCACGGGCAATGACGGTCACCAGCGTCTGACCCGTGCCCCGGGGGTTGCTGGCCGTTACCTGGGCGACGCCGGGAGCGACCGCGGTGACGGCGCCGTCCGAGGCGACAGTCGCCACCGACGGGTTGGAGCTCTCCCAGCGGACGGAGCCGCCCCCGGTGAGCCCCACGGTTGCCGTCAGCGATGCCGTGGCGCCGGGCTCGAGATTGATGGTGGCCGGGATGACCGCGATGCCGGCGTCCTGGGGGCCGCTGCTGTTGAACGCGGTGCGATCGAGACACCCCGCAACCAGGGCCAGCGCGAGCCCCCACCGGATCCGGCGACTCATCCGAGGCGCGCCTCCGCCCGGCGCAGCGCACCGAGCACGATGGCGTCCATCGCCCGGTCGGGCAGCAGACGGGTGAGCCAGAGCCGGATTCGTGCGTCGCGGCCCACCACGTACCGGGTCCGTGGTTCCGCCGCCTCCAAGGCATGCTGGACCGCGTCGGCCACTACCTCGGGGGGAGTAGAGTGCCGGGGAGCGCGTTCCAGGATTCGCCGCATCACCCGGAGCAGCGGCCGATAGCGGACCAGACCTTCCGGCGGAATCCTGGTCGCAATGGTCTCGAACTCGGCCAGACCCTTGGCCCAGATCGGCGTCCGGACCTGCCCCGGCTCCACCACCGACACCTCGATCCCTTCCGGCGCGAGCTCGAGCCGGAGGGCGTCGGTGAGCGCCTCCACGGCGTGCTTCGAGGCCGCATACGCGCCGGTCAGCGGCGAGGCAATCCGGCCGGAGATCGAACCGATGTGCACGATCCGTCCCTTCGCGCGCCGAATCAGCGGGAGAAACGCCCGGGTGACGGCGTGGAGCCCCACGACGTTCACCTCCAGCTGGTGGCGGAGGCTGGCGGCGGTGACGTATTCCAGCGGCCCCCCCACGGCGATCCCGGCATTGTTGACCAGTCCGGCCAGTCCTCGATCCCCCAGGGCGCTTCCAACCGCTTCGACTGCGGACTCGATCTGGGACTCCTGGGTGACGTCGAGCTGAATCCAGCAGAGCCGCTCCGAGGCCGCGGCGCGCAGGCGCTCGCCGTCCTGGGCACGCCGGACCCCGGCGAAGACCCGGTAACCGGCGGCATGGAGGCGCAGAGCGCACGTCTCCCCGATGCCGGTCGAGGCGCCGGTGATGAGGACGGACGGATGGTCGGTCATGGGGTGAAGTGTAAGACGCCCAAGGGGTCGGGCGCTCGCACGAGCGGTTTATTGAAGCGTCCGGCCCTGCCGCCTGACGCTGCGGACCCCGTCCGAGAAGATCAGGTCGAAGCGGCCACTGCGGGTCCAGAGCCGGGCGGCGCCGCCGCGCGCGAACGAGAGCACCTGCCCGGTCGCGGCGTCGCGCACCATCACCATGGGATAGCGCGACGGATTCCAGGTCACCTCCACCTGCTGCGCACCAGCCCGGGTCAGCCGCTGCTCTGGATCGACTGCCGGAGCGCCTGAGCTGGAGGAGACCCGCGAGGCGATCCGCGTCCCGGCCAAGACCCGGATCTCGGCAAGGTCCTGCTCGAGCGCGGGATCCAGCGGGAGTACGAATGCGAAGTGCCGCTCCACACCGCCGGGAAGGTCGGCGACCTCCGTTGCCTCGAAACTCAGGGAACCGGCCAGGGAACCGTTGCGGCCCAGCAGCTGGAGCCGGTAGGGCCCGGGCCTTGGCGCCAGGTCGGGACGGGCGCCCACCTTGAACGCCGGCTCGAGCACCACGCCGGTATCGGTGATTCGGCCCCAAACCAGGAGGCCGGAATCGGCCACGACGCCAGCCGCCGGCGGAGCATTGTTGGGGCCGCCCTGACGATACGTGACCATGGCGGACCAGTTGTAGTCGCTGACCCAATTGGGGTTGCAGTATCCCATCAGGTCGGGGAGTGTCGGGGCCTTGAGCGCCAGCGTCGTGACGTTCAAGCCCCAGACACCGATCGCCCCGCCGGCATAGGGGTAGGCGGGGTCGGGGCTGCCCGCGCCACCGCAGGGGGCGTGCTGCCGACCCATGTTGTGCCCGGTCTCGTGGGCCATCACGTTCGAGCCGCTGGGCAGGTTATCCCACCCGATCGCCGCGCGAGCGGAGCCGCCCACATATCCAATGCCGGCCACGCCGCTCCCATAGGTGGTGTGGACCACGCCATAGTAGTACCGGGTACTGCCGTCGGTCCCGCGGAGCGCCAGAACCTCGCTCAGAATGGTGCCCCAGGCGCCGTTGCTGTTCCCGCTGTCGAGGGCGGGTGCGGTGGTGGTGTAGACCGCGCGGACATCCGCGTCGAACGCGCCGATGGGAAGTAACAGCTTCGGATCGGCGAGGAAGGAACTGGTGTTTCCCACGGTGACATTGCCCTGAGTGCCGTTGGCCTGTTGCAGCACCGGAACGAAGCGAACCATGTAGGTCGGCAGGGCGCGGACGTCGACCGGACCCGGGGTGCCGGACGACGGGAATTGATTGTCGCTCTCGTCACTCTCCGCGACTCCGTTGGCCGGGTCCACGTCCGCCAGCACCTTCAGATTGGGCTGCACCAGCGCGGCCGGAACCAGGACATTCCAGGAGCTCACCAAGGAACCTTCGTTCACCGCGGTCGGGACGCTTAGAGACGGCGCGGCAATGGTGTAGGTCTGTACCAGCACCGCCCCGCTGTACAGTCTGACCCGGACCTGCGGCGCGGCGGTGTTGGCCTGGTTGGCGAGAGCGAATACCCGGAGGTACGCGTCGCGCCCCGCCACCAGCGGCACCGAGCCATCGTATTTCTGAGCGGCCTGGGTGAGATAGACGCCGTTGACCGAAAGATCGAGCGTCGGCCCACCGCCCGACGGGCTGTAGCTGACCCCCGCGGCTGCGGTGGCGCCCGCGCTCACCGCCTTGCTCTGGCTCACCGGTGCCGGCGCATAGGTGAAGCCCCCACTTGCAACGTTCGACGCGGCGATGGTGTAGCTCCCGGGGGTAAGGCCGGTGAGGGTCTGGGTTGCGGTCAGGTTCTGCGAGAAACCGCCGGGGCCGGTCACGGTGACATTGGCGCTGGTGCCGCCCGGAAGCCCCGAGATGGTGACCGTGAGGCTGCCAGTCGTGGCCGCATAGCTCACGCTCGCCGCCGCGGTGGCGCCCGCGCTCACCGCCTTGCTCTGGCTCACCGGTGCCGGCGCGTAGGTGAAGCCCCCGCTCGCAACGTTCGACCCAGCGATGGTGTAGCTGCCGGGGGTGAGGCCGCTAAGGGTCTGGGTTGCGGTCAGGTTCTGGGAGAAACCGCCGGGGCCCGTTACGGTGACGCTTGCGTTGGTTCCCCCCGGCAGGCCGGAGATTGTGACGGTCAAACCGCCGGTAGATGCCGAATACGTCACGCTCGCGGAAGCGGTCGCTCCTCCCGACACCGTGACGCTCTGCGAGCCGGGCACCGGTGAATAGCCAAAGCTCCCGCTCGTCACGCTGGCGGCGGTGACGGTGTACCCCCCCGCTGTGAGGCCATTGAGGGTCTGGGTTGCAGTCAGGTTCTGGGAGAAACCGCCGGGGCCGGTTACGGTGACGCTCGCGTTGGTGCCCCCCGGCAGGCCGGAGATCGTGACGGTCAGACCACCGGTCGTGGCCGCATAGATCACGCTCGCCGCCGCGGTGGCACCCGCGCTCACCGCCTTGCTTTGGCTCACGGGTGCCGGCGCGTAGGTGGAGCCCCCGCTCGCAACATTCGACCCAGCGATGGTGTAGCTGCCGGGGGTGAGGCCGCTAAGGGTCTGGGTTGCGGTCAGGTTCTGGGAGAAACCGCCGGGGCCCGTTACGGTGACGCTCGCGTTGGTGCCCCCCGGCAGGCCCGACACCGTCACGGTCAGCAGCCCGGTCGCGATCGTGTAGGCCACCGTGGCGGGTGCCGTCGTGCCGGCGGAGACCGGAACAGTCTGGATTCCCGGCGCCGGTGCGTAGGTCGACGCCCCCGAGCTCACGCTCGCGGCGGCGACTGTGTATCCCCCCGGCAGGAGGCCGGAGAGAGTCTGCGAGCTGGTAATGGTCTGGGAGAACCCGCCCGGGCCGGCCACCGTCACACTTCCGTTGATTCCGCCGGGAAGCCCCGAAACGGTCAGGGCCAGCGAGCCGGTGGACGCCGCGTACACGACGCCCGCGTTGGCGGTGGCGCCCACGGAAACCCCGGCGTTCTGGCTGGCGGGGTTCGGGGAGTAGGTATACCCGTCGCTGGGGACGCTTGCCGCAGTGACCAGGTAGCTCCCCGGCGCGAGCCCGGTGAGCATCTGCCCCCCGCTCAGGGTCTGGGAGAATCCGCCCGGCCCGGTCACTGTCATCGAGGCCCCGGTCCCGGCGGGCAGGCCGGCCACGTCCACCAACAGGCGCCCGGTCGCCGGGGAATAGGCCACCGAAGCCGCGGCGGGGACATCCGAAGCCGCCACCACGACATCCTGCGATTCCGCCTGGGCGTCGTAGCGATCGCCGCTCGCAACGATGCTCGGGGCGTGCACCGTGTAGGTACCCGGGACGAGGCCAAGCAGCGTTTCGGGCGCGGCGAGGGGATGGCTGTACCCAGCCGGCCCGGTCACCAGGATCGCGGCCGTAGCGCCGGCTGGCACGCCGGTGACGGTCACCGCCAGACGGCCGGTCGTGAGCACGTAAGCCACCGACACCACTGCGGCGGCGGTCCCGGCGGTCACGGTCACATTCTGCGTGGACGGCGCCGGAGCGTACCGGTCGCTCTCCAGGACGAGGTCCCCCGCGGTAACGGTGTAAACGCCGGGCGCGAGCCCCGTGAGGGTCTCGGGGCCAACCAGGCTTCGCTGAAATCCCTGCGAGTTGGTGACCGTGACTGCCGCGGGCACCCCGGCGGGAAGCCCTTGGATAGCGACCGACAGAATCCCCGTGGCGGGCGGACCCAGACCGCCGGTCGGGTCGCCGGACTGGCAGGCGGTAACCAGAAGAAATGCGGCCGCGGCCACCGGAGCGACCGCGCGCGCGAGCCTCCCCGCCCGGCTCCGGCAGAATACCGCGCAAAAACGCGCGATCTGGTGCACTCTGGCGTGTGCGGACAAGATCGTAAGCTATTGCCGTAAAATGTGTTATTCAGTCTGCCGGAGGGGCCAGACCAGGGACCAATCACCACCAGAGATGTACTCAAGCACGTCGCATGCCCCCCAGGGTTTCCGGGAGGATCGTTCGCTTCGGCACTTCCGACGCCCTTGCGCTTGGGCCCCCGGGACCGAAGAATTAGGAACTCAAGGAGATCCCATGGCCACTCGTCGGTCCTTTCTGGCCGCTCTCGCAGGCACGTCGGCTACCCTGCCGGTTTTCCGGGAACGTGCCATCGTGCAGGTGTTGCGGGCACGGGAGGTGGCCGGGCAACGGGGGCCCGCGGCGCTCGCCGACGACGAGGCGTACTGGACAGAGATCCAGCGGGCCTTCGATACCGACCGGACGATGGTGAATCTGAATAACGGCGGCTGCTCCCCGACCCCGACCCACGTCCTCGAGCAGATGATCCGCGACCTCCGGTTCAGCAACGAGCTGCCGGTCTACAACATGTGGGCGGTGCTGGAGCCGCGGATCGAGAGTGTGCGGCGGGATCTGGCGCGCGATTTCGGCTGCGACCCCGAGGAAATGGCGATCACCCGGAACGCCTCCGAGGCCAACGAGATCATGATCTTCGGCCTCGATCTGAAGGCGGGCGACGAGGTGATCGTCACCAATCAGAACTATGGCCGGATGATCACCAGCTGGGGGCAGCGGGCCCGCCGAGAAGGGATCGTCCTCAAGCAGGTTTCCTTCAAGGTACCGCCCCCCTCGATGCAGTACATCGTGGATCAGTTCAAGGCGGCCATCACCCCGCGCACGAGGGTCATCGAGGTCACCCACATCACCAACCTCACCGGACAGATCATGCCGGTGAAGGAGTTGATGGATCTGGCGCGCCCGCTCGGCATCGAAGTGTTCGTGGACGGGGCGCACGCCTACGCCCACTTTCCCTTCAAGCGGGACGAGCTCGGCGTCGATTACTACGGAACCAGCCTGCACAAGTGGCTCCTCGCCCCGGTGGGTGCGGGATTCCTCTATGTGCGAAAGGAAAAGCAGAATAAGCTCTGGCCGCTGATGGCGGCGCCGCCGGAAATGGACGAGAACATCCGGAAGTACGAGGAAATCGGGACCCACCCCGCCGCGAACCACAACGCCATCTCCACCGCGCTGGCCTTCCATCGCGGCATCGGCGCCGAGCGGAAGATCGCCCGGCTGCGCTATCTCCGGGACCGGTGGGCCAAACGGCTGCTGGCGGAGAACGACCGGGTCCGGGTGCTCACCCCGCTCGACTCTCCGCAGGCCGGGGCGATCGCGCTCTTCGGAGTCCAGGGAATGGACATGCCGAAGCTGGGTGCCTGGCTCATGGACAAATACCGGATCGTGACCACGCCGATCACCCACGCCGAATTCACCGGTATCCGGATCACCCCCAACGTGTACACCACCACGGATGAGGTGGATCTATTCGCGGAAAAGGTGCTGGAGGCGATTCGGAAGGGGGTGGCTTGAGCGGAAGGAAGTCGGGAGCTAGGGAAAACATCAGGGGAGGGATCGGGCGCTTCGCCCGGATCCCTCCCCTCCTGCATTTCCTGACTCCCGGGCCCCCCGACTCCCTAGACCCCGACCTCCGCCATGCGCGATCCCGCTCGACGCGCCGCCCATGCCTCCGGTCCAAATTTCCTCAGCATCCGAAGGTGCGATCGCACGGCGGACATCACCGTCGGCTGATCGTAGTAGGGCACCCCGTGCTTGGTGGCCACTTCCTGCACGATCGGTGCGATGGCGGGATAGTGGACGCTGCAGGTCTTGGGAAAAAGGTGGTGCTCGATCTGGTAGTTGAGCCCCCCGACGTACCACGACACCAGGCGGCTCTTCCGGGCGAAATTGGCGGTCGTCTCCATCTCGTGCACCACCCAAGCCTCCCCGATCCGGCCCTGTTCGTCAGGCACCGGGTATTCCGGCCCTTCCACGACGTGGGCGAGCTGAAACACCACGCCGAGGATGAATCCGGCCGTCAAGTGCATGGCAAGATAGCCGATGGCGAACTGCCACCACGGGATGCTGAGCACCAGGAGTGGGATGACGATGGACCAGCCGTAGTAGATCGCCTTCGAGACGAACAGGTTCACCCACTCGCCTGGCGGATGCTGCTTGTCCTTGTAGGGACCGAGGTCGCTCTGGAAGAAGTACTTGAAGTCCTTGACGAATACCCAGAAGATCGTGGACATCGAGTACGCCGCGAGGCCGTAGAGGTGCTGGAAACGATGGATCCGGAGCAGCGGCGCGCCGGGCGACAGACGTAGCAGCGGAGAAACCGCGAGGTCCTCGTCCACTCCGTCGATATTGGTATAGGTGTGATGGATGACGTTGTGGGTGATCTTCCACATGTATCCGTTGGCGCCGAGGAGGTCGAAACTCCGTCCGATCAGCGCGTTGAGCCGGGGGCTGGACGAGTACGCGCCATGCAGCGCGTCGTGCGAGATGGCGAAGCCGATCCCCGCCATTCCGACGCCCATGATCACCGCAAGGCCGAGCATGGCCCACGGTGAGAACCGGTTGCTCAGAATCAGGGCATAGGGAGTGAACGTGAAGGCCAGCAGCACAATGGTCTTCACCACCATTCCGGGCGTGGCGTGACGGCTCAGTCCCCGCTCGTCGAAATAAGCGGAAACCCGGGCTTTGACTTCCTCCACGAATCCGGTGTAATCCCGGTTTGGGAAGGTGATTGCCGCTATTCGCACATTGTCCCAGGTCGAGGAATGAAGCAGCCGGGGCGGCCGCGCACGGACTTCTGTCGCGGGGGGCAACCCCACCAAATTGCACTCCACCCTGAGAATCAACAAGACCTCCAACCGGTCCACCATGAAGGATTATTTACCGATGCGACCCAACTCCATGCCGCTCATCACATTCGCCGTCGGCGCCTCCCTGCTGCTCTTCCCGGTTCAGGACCCACCCAACCTGCGCGGCTTCTCGGCCGAATCAGCCCGGGCTGAGCGCGCGCTGGAGGAGCGCTTCCGCGCCATTCCCAGCCCCGATTCGATCCGTTCCTCGCTCCGCCGCCTCGCGGCCCGGCCGCAACACCTGGGTTCGGTCTACGGGCACGAGAACGCCGAATGGGTGCGGAATCGCTTTCAGCAGTGGGGGTGGCAGGCGGTGATCGAGGAGTTCGAGGTGCTCTTTCCCACGCCCAAGGAGCGGCTGGTGGAGCTGGTGGCGCCGTCGCGGTTCACCGCCAGGCTGCGCGAGCCCGCCGTGCCCGGCGACGCATCATCGACCCAACAGGCCGAGCAGCTCCCCACTTACAACGCCTACTCGATCGATGGGGACGTGACCGCCCCGCTGGTCTTCGTGAACTACGGCATCCCGGCGGACTACGAACAGCTGGAGCGACTGGGAATCTCGGTGAAAGGGGCCATCGTCATCGCGAAGTACGGCGGCAGCTGGCGCGGCATCAAGCCGAAGGTCGCGGCGGAGCACGGGGCGATCGGCTGCCTCATTTATTCCGACCCCCGCGACGACGGCTACGCGCAGGGCGATGTCTACCCTAAGGGACCCTATCGTCCCACCGATGGGGTTCAGCGCGGCAGCGTCATGGATATGCCGCTCTACCCCGGCGATCCGCTCACCCCCAACGTGGGGGCCACGGCGGACGCCGCACGGCTGGCGATCTCCGAGGTAAAGACCCTCACCAAGATCCCGGTTCTACCCATTTCCTACGGCGATGCCCAGCCGTTACTGGCGGCGCTGGGCGGTCCGGTGGCGCCCGAAGCCTGGCGCGGCGGGCTCCCCATCACCTACAAGATCGGCGCTGGCCCCGCGCGGGTGCACCTCAAGGTCAGCTTCAACTGGGATCGGGTGAAGCTGTACGACGTGATCGCGCGACTCCCCGGCGCCGGCGAGGCCGACGAATGGATCCTCCGCGGCAACCACCGCGACGGGTGGGTGAACGGCGCCGAAGACCCGCTCTCCGGCCTGACGGCGGAGCTGGAGGAGGCGCGGGCGCTGGGTCAGCTGTATCGCGCCGGCTGGCGCCCGAGGCGGACGATCGTGTACGCCGCCTGGGACGGTGAAGAAGAGGGCCTGATCGGAAGCACCGAGTGGGCCGAGACGCACGCCGAGGAGCTGGCGCGGAAAGCGGTCGTCTACATCAACAGCGATGTGAACGGCCGTGGCTTCCTGGGCGCCGCAGGGTCGCACACGCTGGAGCGCCTGGTGAATGAAGTGGCACGAGATGTGACCGACCCCGAGACCGGACTGAGCGTGTGGAAGCGCCAGCAGCTCGGGCTGATCGCCGCGCCGGGCCCCGCGCGGGAGCGGAGCGCGATCCGCAGCGGCGCCGATCTCCGGATCGGGGCGCTGGGAAGCGGGTCGGACTACACCCCCTTCATCCAGCATCTGGGCATCGCGTCGCTCAACCTGGGCTTCGGAGGGGAGGGAGGCGACGGGATCTACCACTCGATTTACGACAACTTCGAGCACTACAGCCGGTTCAACGACACCAGCTTCGTCTACGGCCGCGCCCTCGCGCAGACCGCCGGGACGATGGTGCTGCGACTCGCGAACGCCGACGCCCTGCCGTTCCGGTTCGCCAGCCTCGCCGAGACGGCGACCCGCTACCTGGAGGAGCTCAGAACCCTTCTAGGCGAGCGGCGCGACCAGGCGCTGGAGCGCAATCGCGAGCTGGACGAAGGGGTCTTCGACGCCATCCGGGACCCCCGGGAGACGCTGCAGCCGCCCGCCCGGGCGAACGTTGCGCCCTTCCTCAATTTCGCACCGGTCGAAAACGGGATCAGCGCACTCAGCAAGAGCTCGGACTGGTTTGAGACCGCTTTCGCGAAGGCTCAAGCGAAGGGCTTTGCCGGAGTGCCCCTGGCGGAAGTGAATGCCCTGCTCCTCTCGGTCGAGCGGACCCTGACCAGTCCGGATGGGCTTCCCCGCCGCCCCTGGTTTCGCCACCTCCTCTACGCTCCGGGCTTCTACACCGGCTACGGGGTCAAGACCATCCCCGGCGTCCGCGAGGCAATCGAGCAGG